>DUNI01000112.1 GCA_012839445.1 Bacillota bacterium | reverse complement strand
TTTCTGAGCTGCTCTACCACCAATACAAAGTTAACTGAAGTGAGCCGGTTTCATCAGGTAATTTGTGTCACCCACTTACCACAAATCGCAGCCGCTGGTAGCACACATTTTTATATTTACAAAAAAACTGTTGATGGTAAAACTTATACCAAAGTAGATAAACTCTCTTCAGCAGCGCGAGTCCAAGAGATTAGCAGAATGTTAGCAGGAACTAACATTACCCCTATAGTTTTACAACATGCTAAACAGCTTTTAGAACAAACAGGAACTACAAAAAGTTAAAATCTTCTAGGTGCGGCAAGTCATTTCAGCATAATGTAGCCTGAGACAGGGAAACCTGTGCTCAGGTTTCTTTTATTGTGCACAAAAGAAAGGAGGGGAAAGTCCTCAAGTTGGGGGTAAGGAGTGACCAGACATGGGACGCAGAAACACTGCGCTAGTTTTTTTGGCTGTGCTAGTTGTTGCTATATTGGTTCCAAATTACCTTAATCTGGTTACTTTTCCTCACACTATAGGTTTGCTCGTAGGACGAAGCCAGGCTTTTAATTTGAATGTGCCTTTGCCGGCAAGTGTTCGGCTTGTAAACACTGATGGTGCAGGGCTAAAACTTAACGAAGCCTGGTTAACTAAGGAACCTGTACCGATACACCTGGCCAATCCTCTAACACTAGAGTCAGCTGAGATTGGGCAGTCTGAAATGGAGTTTCTGCTTTTTGGCATTCCCTGGCGTCGGGTATTGGTACAAGCCAAAATGCCGGATATGGTTGTACCAGGGGGCCATGCTGTGGGAGTACTCCTCACTAGTGAAGGAATTATTGTGGTTGGCTACGATAATATATTAGGATCCAATATTTCTTCCTTTGCCTCACCAGCCCGCGATGCCGGCATTAAACCGGGGGATTTGTTACTTGAAGCCAATGGAACTAGTCTCTTAACTGTTGGAGATTTAGTTCGAATAGTAAACCAAGCCGGTCAAACAGGAAACCCCCTGGTTTTTACAATAAGACGTAACGGACAAATTCAAAAAGCCGAAGTAAGACCTGTCAAAGCACCTGAGGGAAGTTTCCGTATAGGCCTTTACGTCCGTGACGGTGCCAATGGTGTCGGAACCCTGTCATTTTACGACCCTGATACCGGTTGTTTTGGTGCATTAGGGCACGTAGTAACTGATGTGGATACTGGAACAACATTAACCATCAGAGATGGATCCATTGTAAAGGCTATTATTTCCAGTATAAATATCGGCGTTCGGGGACAACCGGGAGAAAAACTTGGAGTTTTTCAACCGGGAGAAGCAAATTGGGGCAAGATAATTGCAAATACGGAGTTTGGTATTTTCGGTAGGCTTAACGAACCACTAGAAAATCCTTTTTTCCAAGGGACTATCCCAGTAGCTTTATCCAGTGAAGTCCAGTCGGGTCCGGCGGAAATATACACAGTCTTAGAGCACGATCGTATCGAAAAATTCCAAGTTGAAGTCGAACGCGTTATTAACCAATATAGCCCTAGTGACAAGGGGCTGGTTCTAAGAATTACCGATAGTAGATTGCTTGACAAGGCAGGTGGCATTGTTCAAGGAATGAGTGGAAGCCCTATTGTTCAGAATGGAAAACTTGCTGGAATTGTGACACATGTGTTTGTAAATGACCCCAGCCGGGGTTTTGGTATACTAGCTGAATGGATGGTAGGCAAAGGAAAAGCAATTGTTGAAGGAGCCGAAAAAGGCTCCTTCAAATTTTACGGATGTTTCTACCAATTGAGGAGGATTATGGTAATGACTTGTCGAATAACTGAATAACTGTTTTGTTAGGAAAAGTAAAATGAAAGAGGGGGGATCTGGTTGACCACTGGAAGCATTAGGGTGATGATTGCTGACGATAACAAGGAATTTTGCGTACTAGTGCAAGAATATATCGAAGAACAAGATGACATGGAACTTGTAGGTGTAGCATACAACGGAATGGAAGTGTTAGAAAAGATTGATACAGCAGCCCCGGATGTTTTGGTTCTGGACATCATAATGCCGCATTTAGATGGCCTAGGTGTTTTGGAAAAGTTGGTAGAAAAACCGGTAGACAAACGCCCAAAAGTTATAATGTTGACTGCATTTGGGCAAGAAAGCATAACCCAAAGGGTAGTTGATTTAGGTGCAGACTATTATATTCTTAAACCGTTTAACCTTGATGTTTTAATTAGCCGAATAAGACAGTTGGCTGGAAGTAAATATATTCCAAAGCGGGTCCTACCAGTAAAAGCGAAGAGTCTTGATGTGGAAGTCACAAATATTATTCACCAAATTGGAGTGCCGGCTCATATCAAAGGTTATCTTTATTTGAGGGAAGCAATACTTATGGTAATTCATGATGTAGATCTTTTGGGAGCGGTGACAAAAGAGCTCTATCCGTTAATAGCTGAAAAATATAATACTACTCCTAGCCGAGTAGAGAGAGCTATCCGGCATGCCATAGAAGTTGCCTGGAGTCGAGGCAACGTTGATGTTGTCAACAGCTTATTTGGATACACTATAGATGTGAACCGAGGTAAGCCCACAAACTCTGAGTTTATTGCTATGATTGCCGACAAATTAAGGGTGGAACATAAAGCTAGCTAACAATTAGAAAATCACAGGGGACAGATCCAATCTGTCCCCTGTGATTTTTGTGACTGGAAAGCTTATTGTTTGAGAGTGAATCAATGGATCTAGGCTTAGATAAAGGTTTTAATCAGACAATGGAAGATAAATCTGAAAAATACCTTGGTTAATTGGAGGAATTTTGTCTGTTAGTGACGAAGTAGTCAGTTAGAAAATAGACACGATAGAGTAAAAAAGGATATTAGAGGAAGGGGGATGCCATTTGATCGGTGTGGCAGTAAGCGACCTGGGCCCTGATGCCAGAGGACTGGCAGAATGCTTCGAGGAGAACGCATTCTTGCAACCTCTGGCTTATATCTGTTACGGTGATGAAAACATTGATAACCTCCCCCCATCCTTACAAAATCTGCCGTCCATTGCTGTTGAGGAACTGGCTTTTGTGGAAGGATTGGATATAATCATATGTGGCAGCCTTAAGGCACAACAAGCTGTGCAATCAATTAAGCTTAAGGGGACAGTTGTAATAGGCCCAGAAGCGCTGCCTGTTTTTCTATTTCTGACAAACAGGTTAGGCCATGAAATTAATGATCTATTGCAGGCCAAACTTATGTTGGGTGCCATCATAGACGCTACCCAAGACGCTATTTCTGTAGTGGATGAGCATGGTTGCGGCATTTTAGTTAATCCTGCTTACACACGTCTGACAGGCTTAGTTGAAAAAGATGTTCTGGGGAAACCGGCAACAGTTGATATTGCAGAGGGTGATAGTATTCACCTAAAAGTCTTGTCTACCAGACAGCCGATACGAGGAGCGCGAATTAAGGTGGGACCTCAGAAGAAGGATGTTATTGTAGATGTTGCTCCAATAATTGTACATGGTCGGTTGCGAGGTAGTGTTGGGGTTATTCATGATGTATCTCAAATCAAAGAGCTTACAGAAGAACTAGCCCAAGCCAAACAAAGGATCAGACACTTAGAAGCAAAATACACGTTCGAAGATATTATCGGCGATAGCCCAGAGCTTAAAGCAGCTATTGACCAAGCAAAACGGGCAGCAGACCTTCCGGCCACGGTTTTATTGCGTGGTGAAAGCGGCACCGGAAAGGAGCTTTTTGCTCATGCTATCCACAACGCTAGTCGCTGGCGACGAGGTCAGTTTGTGCGCGTTAATTGTTCGGCCATTGCTGAATCGTTATTAGAAAGCGAACTATTTGGCTATGAAGAGGGGGCCTTTACCGGAGCCAGGCGACACGGTAAGAAAGGCTATTTCGAAGAAGCGGTTGGAGGAACGATATTCTTAGATGAAATTGGGGAGATAACTCCGGCATTACAAGCTAAATTACTTAGAGTATTACAAGAAAAAGAGATTATTCGAGTGGGCGGAACACAAACTATCCCGGTTAATACACGAATTATTGCAGCCACCAATGCAAACCTTGAACAGGCAGTACAAGAGGGTAAGTTTAGAGAAGACCTTTATTATCGGTTAAATGTGGTTCCTGTTTTTATACCACCTCTCCGTTATCGCAAAGATGATGTGCCTCCCCTAGTCAAGTTCCTTTTACGCAAATACAATCAACAATTTGGGCGAGCAGTAGAAAAAGCAGCTTCCCCGGTCCTTTCGGCATTGATAGCTTATGATTGGCCCGGCAATGTTCGAGAGTTAGAGAATTTACTGGGTCGGGCCATGATTAACATGAAGAACAACGAGACTGTTATGCAAGTTCATCATCTTCCCCCACTGGGCAATTTTGGTATGAAAGCTCATGCGGCACGTAATGAGCCTGTTATCCGTTGGGTTCCAGGAAAAACGCTAGCTCAGCTAACGGCAGCTACAGAAAAACGAGCTGTAAAGCAAGCACTGGCTCATGCCAAAGGAAACAAAACTGTTGCAGCAAAGTTTCTTGGTGTTTCACCGAGAACACTGTACTACAAGCTAGATAAATATGGTATTAAAGACTAGTGTGCTTTCTGCAGTATACTGCAGGCAATATATTGCGCTGTTGCAACGTCCTGCGTCAGGCCCAGTATATTGAACACGAATTTACCTCTTAAAAAAGGCCATGATTTACAAAATTGTTGCGGCTTGATGCGAATATGTTACTCTTATAGTCCATTATAGCGAGTTTGTTAGCACTGGCACAGAACTTGCAATATCTATCACTGTAGTCATGACTATTAAGGGGGGAGAGTAAATTGCGCATTTTAGTCTTAAACCCAGGCTCTACATCAACAAAACTTGCCTTGTTTAATGGTGAGCAATTACAATATGCAGACAATTTGTCACACTTGCCAGCAGAATTAGAAGCCTGCGGTTCCATAATTGAGCAATATGATCTTCGCAAACAAGCTGTTCTGGATTTTCTGAAACAAAAAAACACCCCTCTTTCAGCACTATCAGCAGTGGTAGGAAGGGGAGGGCTAACAAAGCCACTTTCAGGTGGCACGTACCGCATCAATGAAGCTATGCTCCAGGACTTAAAATCTGCCGCTTGGGGTGAACATGCCTCGAATCTGGGACCAATTTTAGCCTACGAATTGGCGCAAGAAGCAGGCGGAATCCCTGCTTTTACCGTTGATCCAGTAGTGGTTGATGAGCTAGATGATGTAGCACGCATTTCTGGGCTGCCTGAACTGCCTAGAAGGAGCAAATTTCACGCCCTGAATCAAAAAGCGGCTGCTTATCGAACTGCTAAAGCTTTAGCTCGCTCGTATCAGGAGGTTAATCTAATTGTGGCCCATATGGGCGGGGGGATTTCTATTGGTGCTCATAAGATGGGGCAGGTAGTAGATGTAAACAACGCCTTAGATGGAGAAGGACCAATGTCGCCTGAAAGAAGTGGTACCCTTCCCGTGGGCGATTTGGTAAAATTGTGCTTTAGTGATCACTATAATCAAGAGGATATTTTGCAAATGGTTAAAGGTCGTGGCGGTCTCATGGCTCACCTGGGAACAACCGATGCTAGAGAGGTTGAAAATCGGGTGAAAGCCGGTGATAAGGATGCAAAGTTAATCTTTAGGGCACTGGCATATCAAATTGCAAAGGGAATTTGTGCTCTAACAGCAGTATTTTCTGGTAAGCCTGATGCCATAGTTTTGACCGGTGGAATGGCTCATTCCGAGCTATTAACAGGATGGATTAAAGAACGAGTGGGTTTTCTGGCACCGGTAGTTGTCTATCCCGGCGAAGGTGAGATGGAGGCTTTAGCACAAGGGGCATTACGTGTTCTAAGCCAAGAGGAACCAGCTCAGGAATACGTTTAAAAACCAAATACTTTAAGGTGAGTGGGCGAAATATGCAGTTTAAGAATAGAATTGTAATATTTGTAGGTGCATTTGGTAGTGGAAAGACCGAGATAGCTCTTAATTATGTGCGTGTGCTTCGAAAGCAAGGAAAACAGGTTGCTATTGTTGATTTAGACATTGCGAGCCCCTATTTTCGCTCTCGAGATGTAACAGAAAAACTTACAACCCAGGGAATCGAGGTGATCGCGCCACCAGGGGAGCTGGCCCTGGCAGATCTTCCTATTGTTGTTCCGCGTACCAAAGGAGCCTTCGATGATCCGGAACTTTACGTAGTGGTGGATGTTGGCGGTGACGACATTGGGGCTACGGCCTTGGGCCGGTTTAGTGATCAGCTTAGGCAACTACCTCATGAGTTGCTGTTAGTAGTCAACACGTGTCGACCTTTTACCAAAGACGTTTCCGGAATTAAAACTATGCGCTTAGCTGTAGAAAAAGCTGCTCACTTGAAAGTTACTGGTCTTGTCTCTAATACCAACCTCGGTTCAGAAACTACACCTGACATTGTTCACAAGGGATCAGAAATTATCGCAAATGCTGCAGAACAGATGGGTATTCCCGTTGTAGGAGCCGGGGTACGGGAAGATTTGGTTCTGGCGGTAGGCAATTTAGGTGTACCCATATTCCCAATTACCATCACTTTATTGCCCCCGTGGTATAAAAGCTCTATGTTTACCCGGGACCGAAGAACAGTGATGGCCGCTCAAGCGGCACTGAAGGACAAATTGCAGAAACAGTAAGGGAGGGGAAAGAAATGGCTCGTGGAAAAGTAGTGTTTAATGAAGACCGGTGCAAAGGATGTGAACTGTGTACTACTGTTTGTCCCCAAAAGATACTGGTTATGAGTGAAACAATAAACAAACTTGGCTACCATCCAGCCACAGTGTCTGATCCAGATAAGTGTACCGGTTGCGCTACCTGCGCCCGGATATGTCCAGACTGTGTCATTAAGGTATACCGACAATAAAAACACGAACGGAGGGGAGAAGCATGAGTGAAAAACTCTTAATGAAAGGCAACGAAGCCTTAGGAGAAGCAGCGCTACAGGCCGGGTGTCAACTTTATTTTGCCTATCCAATTACACCTCAAAGCGAGCTTCCAGAATATTTATCGCGTCGTATGCCCGAGTTGGGACGGGTTTTCTTGCAGGCTGAGTCTGAGATCGCTGCTATTAATATGGTCTATGGTGCTGCTGGTGCCGGTGCTCGGGTAATGACATCGTCGTCAAGCCCGGGAATCAGCTTGAAGCAGGAAGGACTTTCCTATATTGCTGCAGCCCAGCTACCATGTGTAATTGTTAATATGTCTCGCGGTGGACCGGGACTTGGCAGTATACAGCCAGCCCAATCCGATTATCTCCAAGCTACTAAAGGTGGTGGCCATGGAGATTATCATCTAATTGTTTTGGCTCCAGCTTCAGCACAAGAGATTGTGGATCTGACTATATTAGCTTTTGATTTGGCTGATCAATACCGGACACCGGTAATGATCATGGGCGATGGTCTCTTAGGCCAAATGATGGAGCCCGTACTTTTTCCAGATAGAACCAATGTGGAATTGCCGGAAAAACCTTGGGCTACCACTGGGAGAAAGGGAGATCGTCCAAAGAACATTATTCATTCACTGGAGTTACAGTCAGAGCGTCTTGAAGCTCATAACCAGAAATTACAAGAAAAATATGCTGACATCGCAGCCACCCAAAAGCGTTCTGACGAATACCTAACAGAAGATGCAGATGTTGTTTTGGTTGCATTCGGGACCGTGGCCCGTATTTGTCGCAGTGCAATTGATATGGCACGGGAAAAAGGAATCAAAGCAGGTCTCTTTAGACCTATAAGCCTATGGCCGTTTCCTGACGAAGCCTTGGCACGCTTGGCCGAGAAGGAACGAGTATTTCTATCTGTAGAAATGAACTGTGGTCAAATGGTGGATGACATAAAGTTAGCTGTTGATTGTCGCCGTCCGGTTCATTTCTTTGGTCGGGTAGGCGGAATTGTACCGTCACCGGAAGAAGTCCTAGCCGAAATTGAGAAAATAATGGCCGGGAGGTGTGATGCATGAAATTAGTATTTGATCGCCCCCGTGCATTGGCAGATGTACAGACTCACTATTGTCCCGGATGTACCCATGGCATTATTCACCGCTTGGTAGCCGAGGCTATCGATGAGCTAGACATAGCTGAGAGAACTGTAGGTGTGGCTCCAGTAGGTTGCGCGGTGTTAGCGTACAATTACTTTAATCTTGATTTCCAGGAAGCAGCACACGGTAGAGCTCCGGCTGTAGCCACTGGAATCAAACGAGCATTGCCAGAAAACGTTGTCTTTACCTACCAGGGCGATGGCGATTTGGCTTCCATTGGTACAGCCGAAATTGTACATGCAGCTAACCGCGGTGAGGCTATTACGGTGGTCTATGTGAACAATGCAATTTATGGCATGACCGGTGGTCAGATGGCGCCTACTACATTACCGGACCAGAAGACGAGCACTTCTCCTTATGGCCGCGATGTATCGTCGGCAGGTTATCCTATTCGCATGGCAGAGATGTTATCTACTTTGGTTGCTCCGCAATATATCGCTCGAGTAGCAGTTAATTCTCCGGCTAATATTCAGAGAGCTAAACGTGCCATAAAAAAGGCGTTCGAAATTCAAGTTAAGAATAAAGGCTTTGCCTTGGTAGAAGTATTGTCAACTTGTCCCACCAACTGGGGCCTGTCGCCGGAAAAGGCCCTAAGGTGGTTGGAAGATAATATGATTCCCTACTACCCCTTAGGTGACTTCAAGGTTCCCAAGGAGGTGGAGTAGATGCAACACGAATTTATTTTTGCCGGTTTTGGTGGTCAAGGTGTGCTGCTCATGGGTCAACTGCTAGCCCATACAGCCATGGACGAAGGTAAGAGAGTATCATGGATTCCATCTTACGGACCAGAGATGCGAGGTGGTACAGCCAACTGTACTGTAATCGTTTCCGACCGCGAGATAGGTTCTCCAGTGGTAAGCCGGCCTAGCTGCGTAGTGGCTATGAATTTACCTTCCCTAGATAAATTTGAAGAAACAGTAAAACCTAATGGAGTACTAGTAATTAATTCTTCACTTGTAACTCGTGAGCCTAAGCGTCAGGATGTGACAGTAGTTAAAGTTCCGGCTACCCAAGTTGCCAATGAATTAGGAAATGCCCGAGTGGCTAACATGGTGGCTTTAGGTGCCGTGATAGAAGCTACTGGTGTGGTAACGCCTGATGGTTTGATGAAAGCTCTAAAGAAAAATCTACCACCTCACAGACAAAACTTGTTACCTCTTAACAGAGAAGCCATCGAAAAAGGACGAAAAACCGCTCAAGAGTAGAGTTTACCGGCTGCCCCCACTGTTGACGGGGGCAGCTTTTTTCGAAAACTCTACTGTCTGGGCAGGAATTCCCTCCTTCGGTCACGAATATGACTATGACTTATGCCTCATATTACGAGTGACCAGTGACCTGATGTGAAGGAAGATGTTAGTGAAAATTTTTCGTGCCGACCCGTGTGGATTCTGTCCGGGTGTTAAACGAGCAATTGCATTAACCGAACGAGCTTTGGCTAAAGGAACGAAGGTATATACCTTTGGACCCCTTGTTCATAATGAACGTGTAGTGGCCAAACTGCAAAGTAAAGGTGCGCAATCTATTGAGCAATTAATGGATGTGGATTCAGCTGTGCTGGTAATTCGTGCTCATGGCGTCAGTCCCAGATTAATAGCTGAAGCCAAATCACATGGTTTTATTATCTACGATGCAACATGCCCACGAGTACGTAAGGTACAGGAACTAGTGGCACGTCTTGGGGCTGAAGGCAGAACAATAATTTTAGTAGGTGAAAGTGAGCATCCAGAGGTAAGAGGGATCGTAGCACATGCCCTTGATCCTGCTAAGATTATTGTGGTAAGAGGCCCATCGAACATAGAGCAAATGTCCACAGTGCCTGAGGCTGTAGAGCTTGTCGCTCAGACGACACAAAGCCGGGCTAACATACAAGCTGTTGCCCAAGCGTTATTGGCACGAGGAGCAGAAGTCAATATCCATGATACAATATGTGATGCGACCACAAAGCGTCAGACAGCCGCGCAAGAACTTGCGCGGCAAGTGGACGTTATGATAGTGGTAGGTAGTAACCAGAGCGCTAATACCCGCCGCCTGGCCCAGATTTGTCGGGCAGAGGGTATTCCCACCTATCTGGTAACCAGCGCAACTGAGATTGATCCAAAGTGGTTTGCTGGCAAAGAGACGGTTGGAATAACGGCTGGAGCATCGGCGCCTGAGGAAATCATCGAGGAGGTTTGCGGCAGAATGACTGAAGACATTTTAAAGGAGCAGGAAGAAGTTCAGAAGGAACAGGAAGAGGTACAGACCGTGACTGAGGAGCAACAAGTTGATACAGCGCCTGAGGCGCCAGAGGAAAAGGAAGAGGAAACACCCCAAGAGACCCCTAATGCTGCCTCAGAAGCCAAGGAATCAGTGGAGGAATTGTATGCTAGCTCATTACTTACCTTACAAGAGGGGCAGGTTGTCACCGGCAAAGTTGTGCAGGTGGACAACGATGGGGTACTAGTGGATGTTGGCTATAAATCCGAAGGACTCATCCCCTTAGGTGAGTTAAGCGATGCACCTTTTGACAATCCAGAAGAGATTGCACAGGTTGGAGAAGAGATCAAAGTGTCCGTGCTTAAACTGGATACAGAAGGAAGTCTTCTTTTGTCTAAGCGGCGGGCTGATCAAGAAGAGGCCTGGGAGATACTGCAAAAGCACTATGAGAACGCTGAGCCTATTGACGGTAAAGTCATAGAAGTAGTAAGGGGCGGACTCATTGTCTACCTTGGATTACGTGCTTTTATGCCTGCCTCCCAAGTGGGACTGCGTTATGAAGCTGACTTGTCACATTATGTAGGGCAGACTCTAAAGGCCAAGATTATCGAATTGGAACCTGCACGTCGCCGGGTGATATTATCGCACAGATCCGTCCTTGAAGAAGAAAGGGAAGCTAAACGAAAAGCACTGTGGGCTGAACTAGAGGTTGGCCAAATTCGTCATGGCAAGGTAACTAAACTCACTGATTTTGGTGCTTTTGTAGATTTAGGCGGAGCCGAAGGACTAGTTCATATTTCTGAGATGGCTTGGTCCCGGGTACGTCATCCGTCGGAAGTGGTGAGTGAAGGAGAAGAAGTAGATGTTAAAGTACTTCGCCTAGACCCGGAACGCAATCGTATATCCCTGGGAATAAAACAAGTTAAGCCCGATCCCTGGCTGGAAATTCGACAAAATTTCCCTGTAGGTACCGTTCATGAAGGCTTGGTCACCAATATTTTGGACTTTGGTGCGTTTGTAAAATTAATGGATGGAGTAGAAGGGTTAGTTCATATTTCTCAGCTAGCACCACGACATGTTGGTCATCCTACTGAGATAGTACAAATTGGGGAAAATGTTAAGGTAAAGGTTCTTGACATCAATGAAGAAGCAAGAAGAATCAGCCTGTCCATCAAACAAGTTCCTCCTGAGTTGCAAATATCAACTCCAGCAGAAGAGGCTGATGTTGATGTTGCAGAGGAAGATGCTTCAGATGCAGGTACAACAGAGTCCACTGAAATGAACGATGAACCAGAGACCACAGAAGACGAATAACTCAATTCGTCATAAGAGAAAAGATCAGCACCTGGAGTTAGCATTAGCATTGCCTGATGGTCCCAGCAGTGCTTGTTTTGAGGATATCCGGTTTGAGCCCGAAGCTCTGCCGGATTTATCCTTAGAAGACATTGACATCTCCACAAGTTTTTGTGGACTAACCATGAAGGCCCCACTACTGATAAATGCGCTTACTGGAGGTACGCGTCAAAGTGCCTATATCAATGCCCGATTGGCTCAGGTGGCTAAACAAACAGGCCTAGGATTAGCAGTAGGTTCACAACGAATAGCTTTGGATGATCCTTCAGTTGCTTATAGCTTTAAAATTGTACGCAGCATTTACCCTAAAGGAACCATCTTTGCTAACATAGGTGCTGGTAGCAATGTTCACGAGGCTTGTCGTGCAGTGGAAATGCTGGCGGCACAAGGGCTGCAGGTTCATCTAAATGTCGCACAGGAAATGGCTATGGCCGAAGGCGACCGATCTTTTTACTGGAGTGAACATATTGCAGACATTGCCCAAAAGATACCAGTTCCAATTGTTGCCAAAGAGGTAGGGTTCGGCTTAACTGGGGCCACAGTTAAGCGTTTGCTTAAGCTCGGTGTGGCAGGTGTTGATGTAGGTGGCTCAGGTGGCACCAACTTCATACTTGTTGAGCATAGTCGTCGGGGCCGTCATAGATCCCCACTAGGGGATTGGGGGCTTCCTACGGTGTGGAGTTTGCTTGACGTGCTTGGGACCAATCCCAATGCTGAAGTTTGTGCTTCCGGTGGCATTAGAAACGGACTTGATATGGCCAAAGCCTTGGCTCTTGGTGCACGGGTCTGTGGTGTAGCCAAGCCACTTCTTCAGGCGGTAACTAAAAGAGGTGTTAAAGCCGGAGTGACTTTTGTTCAACGTTGCCTGGACGAGTTAAGAACAGTGATGGTGCTCGTTGGAGCTAAGGATTTACCTTCATTAAGGCAGAAACCCATATTATTTGGTCGTGAAACTTTTGCTTACTTACGGCAACGAGGGTTGGCTGACTTGTGGATACGAAGATAAATGGCTAGTATAAAGGCTTTCCTTGAACAAGGAGGCCTTTTTCTTTATGCATAAGGCTAATTAGGGCTGGATACGCTAACCTGTGGTAACACTTTGAAAAGCGAGGGAATGTCGTGCCCACAGGTTTAATTATCCTTATTGCAATAACAGCTTTAGTTTACTTTGGCTTGCTCCAGCGAGTCTTAGATCGAATGCATCTTACAGACCAAGAAGCACTTTTCTTTCTAGCCTTGATGATTTTGGGAGCGTATATTAACATCCCTCTGTGGCGCCGACCGACTTTAGTCATTAATGTGGGTGGCGGCTTAGTGCCGATAGTCCTGACAGGCTATATTATGAGTCGCGTTGGGACCCAGCGAGAGTGGAGTCGTGCTATAGTAGCTACTGTTATCACAGCAGTTAGCATTTATGCTGCTGGTCGTCTGTTGCCGGCTGAGCCTGGGACTATGATACTTGACCCTACCTACCTATATGCTGTCATCGGCGGCACAGTAGCCTATTTAAGTGGGCGTTCACGCAGAGGAGCGTTTATCGGAGGCATGTTAGGTGTAATCCTATCTGACATTGCTCATTTTGTCCGTTTATTGGTATTAAAGCTTCCAGGACGGACTGTCATCGGAGGTGCCGGTGCTTATGACACGGTAATATTATCTGGTATGCTGGCTGTTGCCTTAGCTGAAATTGTAGGGGAAACCAGAGAGAAGCTTGCTGGCGGATCAAGAGAAGAGGCTTTCGAACACCGGTTGCGAGGTATTGAAATCAACAATGATACAAAAGATGGCAAAGAAGGTGATTGGCGTGAGTAAGGGCTCCAGGGAAATGCTGTTAGTGATAGCGCTGGTCATCATTTTACTAAGTAGTAACAATGTGTGTGCGCATGAAGAACGCTCAGACGGCCATTTTTCTTTTCTTAATCCGGAAGGGAATGTGTTTTTCCAAACTGCGATTCGAGTCTCACTAGGAGATGAATTTATTGATGAAGACAATAGTCATTATCGAGTTGCGAGAATAGAGGATGACGATGTTCACTGCGAATATCTAGGCTTGGCCACCCCCCCGGAGAGAGCTCGTGCCACTTGGAATGGCAGCATATCCATACCTACCTGGACGGTACAAGCTATAAGTGCTTTAAGAGCACCTACTGTTGCTATCTACCATACTCATAGTGATGAATCATATGTGCCCACCGACGGAGCAGCAAGTATCTATGGTAAGGGTGGAATCTTTAAAGTTGGAAAGGCCCTAAGTGCTGCTTTACAGGAATTAGGATTACAAACTGCGCATAATACTACATCTCATGATCCACACGATGCCATGGCCTATACCAGGTCGCGCCGAACAGCAGCTGAACTCTTAAGACAGCGGCCAATGGCGCTTTTTGACATACATCGGGACGCTGTCCCCAAAGATCTCTATGTAGCCTCAGTTAAGGGCGAAAAAGTGGCCAAGCTGACATTGGTCGTGGGAAGAGAAAATCCCAAGATAAAGGCAAACCTTAATTTCGCTAAACAACTAAAAGAAGTGAATGACAAAGATAATCCTGGACTTATCAAAGGGATATTTCTTGCTCGGGGAGGATACAACCAAGACTTATTTGATCGGGCTTTACTTATAGAAGTAGGTACCCACGAGAATAGCCGTCCTGCTGCCGAACGCGGAATATCCTTTTTTGCATCCACAGTACCGAGGGTTATAGGGGCTGCAGGTCAACCGGCCCACACTCAGCCAACTCGGGTGTCGCAGCGTACAGGCTCGTGGTCTGCTGTGGGATGGGTATTAGCCTTGCTGATTATTGGCGGTGCGGCTTACCTTTATTTGGGAACAGGTAGCTGGCAGGAATTACACAGCAAGATTGAGCGTTTTACCAGTCGAGAGTTGAACGAGCTCAGTGGGCGCAAAAAAGGCCCCAAGGATAAAGTTTAGTGTTATGGCTGGGCTAGACTCATGATCGTACATGGTAATGCTATTTTAGCCGGTGTGTTGTTGGGTTTCATGTTTCGTCTGTTCCTGCTCAGGATGGATTACCGGCAGTATCCTAGCTACCCCCATGGATATATCACCCATCTTGCTTTTGGTTTTATTGCTGCTATCTTAGGAGCAGTTGCTGTACCGGCCCTGATGGCTAAAGAGTACACAGCGGTTACCTTTCTTACATTGGCCGCTCAACAATTTCGAGAAATCAGGAACATGGAACGAAATTCCTTGAGGAAGCTCGATGAAAGTGAACTTGTACCTCGTGGACCTGACTACATAGAAGGCATAGCTCGTGTTTTTGAAGGTCGAAATTACTTGGCTATCATAGTAGCTTTAGTGACAAGTACCGTAACTATCTGGCAAAATATCATCGTAGGGATCGCTGCAGGTATTGCCCTGAGTTTGTTATTGGGACCGTTGCGTAAGGGTAAATCCATGGCCGATATCGTTATTGCACGTTTAGGCAACATTCGCTTTGACGGGCCTAATCTTTATGTGGACGATATTTTAATTATGAACGTAGGATTATCATCTTCACGTCAACTCATGCTTAAATATGGTGTAGGTGTAGTGTTAGAACCAAAGAATGACGATGCCAGGGCTACTTTGGCCAACTTAGGTCAGCGACAAGCAGTAGCTCATGAGGTAGCCACCCTGCTTGGAGTACGAAAAGATGTGGATGAACCAGAGTTTACTCCCTTGTGCCGGCTGAATGTTGCTACAGGGAGAGCGGCATTGTTCATAGTTCCAGTAGAGCCGGACAAAAACTTGGCGGTAGAAGCAGTGAAAAAAGTACCCGTGTTAGAAAGTGCTGTGCGTCTGCCTCTGAGGACCGTAATCGGTCAAATAGCCAGCGACTAGGAGCGTAGCTATGGAAGTTTCAATCCGTAATGAATTGGTAGCCATAGTAACTCAAAATTCACAACAAGTTGGCGGGGGAGGTGTGCCTATTTTCTACGCCACAAATCAAGTTGATTGTGAACGAATCGCTCTTTGTCTTAGCCGAACCTTGGATGCTATGGTCCATGAATTAGAAAGCGGTACCTATTTTCTAACACATCATTGACACAGACACAACACTTTCGCCTCCAGCTAGAGCTGGTGTTACAGATAGGAGTTATGTTGTTATGTGGGTTATTTATCACGGCTATAAAGCTACTTCAGCACCGCTGATGGCGGCTATATTACATCGGTACTTCTATCCGTCTATAGTTGGCAGCGACAAAAAAGAAGCGCTGCCAATTTGTGATTCCAAGGAATGTTTTGAAAAACACGTTTATCACCGGTGGAAACAGGCTCTTTCTGATTGCTATGTTGGTGGGTTAACACGCTTTGGTTCTGACAGCTACGGAAATCAGGTCTATGTGCTGGAGCGAAAACGTTTTTTTGCTATCTTAAAACGGACAATACATACTGCCATGGAGCTGACTGGTAACTGGGAACAGGTAATGTTTGTGGACACTTCAGGTTGTACAAACCTTAGTTTGGAGCTAGGCATTTGGTTTCGGCAGCTCACTTGTCAGGTTTTGGGGGTCTCTGGCTCAGACAAAGACTGCAATCATACGACTTGGTTTTGTCCAGGAATATGTACGCTGGGTGAAACCTTAATACAGCATGGCCTCAAAAGAACACTACCAAGGTTGCTAGACCTGATTCAAGGTTTGGGGCAGAAGATATGTTAATATTTTACTGTTGCTATGGACGTGCCCACTCATCAGTTGTGGCTGCAGCGTTACACCTAGAACAACTTTCCGTATATACGCCTACAGCTATTTCTAAGTTACAATACTTTGACCAAGCAACAGCTCAGGACATGGGTATTCCTAAGTTGGTAGGGATAGACACAGCTGGGAATTTGGTCTTTGTTCTTGGGCGGGGTCCGGCCTCTATTCTAGTAGAAAACACCTTAAAGAGCGTTCTCTTAGCTGGGGGGGTTGAAGAGAAACACATCTTATTTATCGATTTGCAACCGCATTTGAATTTCTGTACACGCCTTGGTGGTTTCTTATCTCGTCGATTAGGGTTTGTGTTTCTGGGCCGGCAATTAGCTGCTTACGGTATTTGGTGTGCCCTAGGCCGTATTGAGGATTGCGTGTACCAAGCTAAAATATTAGTAGGTCTTGACGTATAACCCAAAAATATACCATAATGATACCGGCTTAACTGTACTAAAGGAAAGAGATATTCTTCGCTATCTTCACACAGTACGGACTGTGGACTATGTTTTTGTTTAATGGTTTAACCATAGACAACTTAAGCTTGGTAGAAATGGAGAATGCCCTGAAAATCTATCAAGATTAAGGCAGCAGGTCTTCCGCCACAAGTTTGGCAAGAACTGGAAGGAGGGAGTGAGTTCGATGACTAAACCGTCAGTAGCCATCATTGGTCGACCCAATGTGGGTAAATCCACACTTTTTAACCGCTTAATTGGCATGAGATTGGCTATTATAGAAGATGAACCCGGTGTGACTCGTGACCGGCTACATGCATCTTGCGATTGGGCTGGACGTGAATTTACTCTTATTGACACTGGTGGTTTGCAATCGGCCACCGGAGAAGCGCTTTACAATGCAGTGGAAGAACAGGCCAAGCAAGCTATTTCTGAAGCAGACGTTCTTGTTTTCTTACTCGACGGCAGGGAGGGAATAGTAGCAGGAGATTGGGAAATTGCTGACATTGTACGCAAAAGCAATAAACCAGTGATCTTAGCAGTAAATAAACTGGACAATCTACAACAGGAAACTAAGGCCGTGGAATTTTATGCATTGGGCCTAGCTGACCCTTTTCCTGTGTCAGCGCTAAACGGTTTTAACACAGGCGATTTATTAGACGAAATTGTGGCTTTGCTGCCGCCGGAAAGGGAGTTGCCCGTAGCAGCAAAGCAGGTGAGGGTAGCCATCGTAGGGCGTCCTAATGTGGGTAAGTCCTCACTGGTTAACAAGATACTCGGTAGCAATCGTTTAGTGACAAGCTCAATACCTGGGACTACCCGAGATGCAGTAGATGTTACGTTTTCTTTTCGAGGGCACGAATTTATTTTTGTGGATACTGCTGGTATGCGACGGGCTACCCGTATTAAAGAGAAAGTGGAGTACTACAGCACTTTAAGAGCACGTCGGGCAATTGATCACTCCGACATCACAATTTTGGTGTTAGATGGCCTTGAAGGTGTCAGTGAGATGGATCAACGAATTGCTGGCTATGCTCATGAGGCAGGTCGTGGCTTGATCATTGCAATTAACAAATGGGATTTAATAAAATTTGACTCTGCGCAGTTTCGTTACTACCGAGACGAGATTCTACGTCGGCTATCATTTTGTGACTATGCACCCTTGGTTTTTGTATCGGCGCTAACCGGTCGGAACATTAGCCGATTATTAGAAGCTATTCTAACGGTTCGTGAATCCCAAACCCATACATTATCTCAGACTGATCTAAATATTTTGCTTAGAGACTTGTTGATGTTCACGCCACCACCACAGCTAAAGGGACAAAGCACTCGGCTTAATAAACTAACACAAACAGGAACTTGCCCACCCCGTTTTAAATTAACTGTTACTAACCCCAAAGCCATCCACTTTTCGTATCTTAGAAGAGTGGAAAATCGTATTCGAGATCTGTATCCCTACCGTGGCACGCCAATAAAAATTTTTTCTGCGCCGACAAAATAGCTCTAAACCAGCGCTAAGCCGGCGCTCTTTTTTTGGTCTCAGAAAGTGATGGAGACCATATAAATGTAATGGATTTAGAGAGTAGCAGATGTTCTAACTTTAAGGACAAGAAAGTAAGATAGGATAAGGGAGGGATAATGGGTGGAAAAGTTTGATCTTTTTCGCGACATAGTGGAGCGCACAGGCGGTGATATATACATCGGCACCGTAGGACCTGTGCGTAGCGGAAAATCCACGTTTGTCAAACGCTTCATGGAGCTCTTGGTATTACCCTACATGGCAGAAGGCCCAGAGCGCGAACGGGCCATGGACGAGTTACCTATAAGTGGCACCGGACGTACCATTACAACTACGGAGCCTAAGTTTATTCCAGAAGAAGCTGTGGAAGTCATGCTTAGAGAAAACATAAAATTCAGGGTACGGATAGTGGACTGTGTTGGCTATGCTGTAGATGGAGCTTTAGGTTATCAAGAAGACGAGGATGCTCGCATGGTGCGCACCCCGTGGTTTGAGGAAGAGATCCCGTTTGAACAAGCCGCTGAAGTAGGTACCCGCAAAGTCATTACTGAACATGCTACCATTGGTTTGGTAATTACCAGCGATGGTTCCATTGTTGACATTAACCGTGCCAACTACGAGCCAGCAGAGGAAAAGGTAATCGCAGAACTTAAGGAGATTGGAAAACCGTTTGTGGTAGTTCTAAACTCACTTCACCCCACTGACGACAAGACTCAAGAGTTGGCAGCGGATCTTGCGCTAAAATACGAAGTACCGGTGTTACCGGTGAACGCCATGAGGATGACACTGTCTGATATCTATGATTTGCTACAGGAAATCTTATACGAGTTCCCGGTGCAGGAAGTTAATGTTCATTTACCTGGTTGGTTGTTAGAGCTGGATCAAACCCACTGGTTGCGCTCTAAATTCGAGGAATGCGTGCGTAGCACAGTGGATCATATTCACAAGGTTAGGGATATTGACCAAGCTGTAGCTGTTTTCCAGAGTCAAGAATTTGTGGATCAAGCCTTGTTGAGGGACTTAGATTTAGGCCAAGGTATTACCACATTGCAGCTTACAGCACCCCAAAGTTTACTGTTTCAAGTTTTGGAGGAAACATGCGGCCGATCACTTAAGGACGATAAAGATCTACTAAAAGTCTTACAGGACTATACAGCTGCTAAGATCGAATATGATAAGGTTGCTGATGCCCTCTACGATGTAGAACGCGTTGGCTATGGAATTGTCCCTCCACGGCTGGAAGAAATGATTCTGGAGGAACCTGAAGTCATGAAAAGCGGAGGGCGGTTTGGTATTCGACTGCGTGCCAGTGCACCCTCAATTCACATGATACGAACCGATATTAGGGCGGAAGTAGCACCTATTATTGGCAGTGAAAGGCAATCAGAAGAATTGGCCCAATACCTATTAGATGAATTTGAAGATAATCCACAAAAGTTATGGCAAACTAACTTATTTAGCAAGTCACTCCATGAGCTGGTCCAGGAAGGCATTCAAAGTAAGCTTTATCATATGCCAGAAGACGCACAGCAAAAATTAAAGGAGACCTTAGAACGAATCGTCAACGAAGGGAGTGGTGGTCTAATCTGCATCATCCTCTAATCCTAAGTCGGTCGCTAGACCGGCTTTTTTTCTTATAATAAAAAAGAAAAAGCCCTTCTTCAGGGCATAATAATGGAGGTGCGGGCCGGATTTGAACCGGCGCATAATGGTTTTGCAGACCACGGCGTTAGCCACTTCGCCACCGCACCTCGGCGCCTATATTATAACATGCCTTCTAAGTTACGGCAAGCCAATGTTAAAGTCTTGTTACCGATTTCAGGGTGACAAAAGAATAGCAGTTAGACTTGAAACTTTCGCAAGGAGATGGTAGAATAATATCGTCAGTGCCGGAGTGGCGGAATAGGTAGACGCAAGGGACTTAAAATCCCTCGGACGATTTAACGTCCGTACCGGTTCGATTCCGGTCTCCGGCACCATAATTTCAACAATAGGATAACATAGTAATAAGCTGAGGTATTATATTGACGTTTGATTTAAATTCCACTGTAGGAAATCCACTCTTTTGTTGTTTATTTACAGCGAAAGGGTGTTTTTATTTGGCGGCTACTGGTACCAACGGGCATATTCTGGCCACTACGGCTATTGTTATCATCATAGAAGGTAGGGAGGGAGGACTGTGTTAGTATTTACTTTTGTAGATACTATACTTGGAAAAGGAACTTTAGTTAGTTCTAACCAGGGCCTGTGTTATTTTAGCTTTTATCATGATCTAACCGGTGTAAAGCGCTGGTTGTCAGCTCATTTTCCTAAAAACAACGGGTTGACCATGGCACCTGTTTTTCCTTGTTTGGTGGATGCCACGAGACAGCTTAATGAATACCTTGCTGGTCAGCGCCATGACTTCACCTTTCCGTTAGATCTAAAAGGTACCGGATTTCAAATAGGCGCATGGCAAGCATTACTAGGAGTTCCGTACGGAGCTACCACTACTTACTCTGAGTTGGCTATGGCAATTGGCCGTCCGCGAGCAGCGCGAGCTATAGGCAACGCTATGCGTGCTAATCCAGTGCCTGTTTTTGTGCCTTGCCACCGGGTATTGCCTGCAAACAATTCTCTGGGAGGTTATGGTGGCGGACAAGAACTAAAGCGTTGGTTACTCCAGCTCGAGGGTGTTTCGGTAAAATGTTAACAACAATGATTGGAATAACTAGGACTTTACCAGTACACACTACAGTAGTATCTTGAAACAAATAAGCAGTCTGTCTCAATACTATGTCATATTTTCCAAGAAAGATACTGACAAATGCTATAAGTGCGACTGATTGAGGCGTACGTTGTCCTATTATGCCCGTTGCTGAGAATTGTGGTAAACTAAGACAGGAACTTACATAAGGGGGATTTATGAGTGAAAGAAGACATTGTAGGTAAAAAGCTTTTTAAGACTCTTTCTTATGAAACCCAGTTGGCCTGGGATCACGTAAGCCAAGATCAATTGCGTCAAGTGTTTTCGTTTGCCGAGGAATATAAAGAGTTTCTTAGTTTGGCCAAAACGGAACGAGAATCTCACGACTATATTCTAACTAAAGCCGAAAAGCACGGGTTTGTGTCTTTGGAAAAGTCTTCGGACAAATTACGTCCTGGCACCAAGCTGTATTTTAGCAACCGAGGTCGTAGTATTGCTTTAGTTGTTCTAGGCCAAAAACCTGTTGCCGAGGGTTTTCGATTGGTGGGCTCACATATTGACTCGCCCCGTTTAGACTTAAAAGCCCGGCCGTTGTACGAGGAAGACAGTCTAGCTTTGTTTAAAACCCAGTATTATGGTGGTATCAAAAAGTATCAATGGCCAGTACAGCCACTGGCTCTACACGGTGTAGTTGTGCTCGCTAATGGACAACGCATAAGTCTCTGTTTGGGAGAAGAACCGGGGGATCCGGTATTTTGTGTTAGCGATCTTTTGCCTCATTTGGCC
The DNA here is from genome assembly GCA_012839445.1 of Bacillota bacterium. Lineage (GTDB taxonomy): Bacteria > Bacillota > DTU030 > DUMP01 > DUMP01 > DUNI01. Next base: position 3,476 of record DUNI01000112.1, on the reverse strand, counting down.
TACGAGCAAATGGATAAGAAGGCCAAAAACGTAGTAAGCGGAGAAGCACTAAACATCATTGTGGGTAACCTGCCGTATTCGGAAGACAAGGATGTTAAAGAACGGGTTAAGCTGGGTATTCTGAAATTGCTTTATGATACCTACGGAATCAAAGAAGAAGATCTGGTTAGTGCTGACTTGGCAGCAGTACCGGCAGGTGCAGCTAGAGATGTAGGTTTTGATCGTAGTCTTATTGGGTCCTATGGTCAGGACGACCGTGTCTGTGCTTATACTTCGTTGGCAGGGTTACTCGATGTAGCAGCACCGGAGCACACTGCTATTTGTCTATTCACTGATAGAGAAGAAGTAGGGAGTATGGGCAATACAGGGGCACGTTCACGCTTCTTCGAAAATGTGGTCGCTGAGTTAGTATGTCGTCAAACCACTGACAACGCAAGTCTAAAGGTACGTCAGGCCCTAGCACGAAGTGAAGCTTTATCAGCTGATGTAAATGCTGCTCTCGACCCTTCATATGCGGAAGTAAGTGATAAACGCAATGCAGCTCGATTGGGCTACGGAATCAGTCTGACTAAATACACAGGTGGCCGCGGTAAAGGTGGTGCCAGCGAAGCCAGCGCTGAGTTTATGGGCAAAGTACGCAGGCTCCTAAATGCCCATGATATTCCCTGGCAGCCTGGTGATCTCGGCAAGGTAGATGAGGGCGGAGGCGGTACCATCGCTCAGTTCTTGGCTGACCTAGGAATGGATGTTTTGGATGCCGGTGTGCCTATCCTTAGCATGCATTCGCCTTTTGAGTTAGCCAGCAAAGTAGACATATATGCAGCCTACCGCACCTACAAGGTCTTTTGGGAACCAGAAAAGTAATAACTAGTTTTCGATACCTACTCGGGCAGGAACACCTTGCCGGTAATAGTGTTTTACTTCCCGCATTTCCGTAACTAAATCAGCGTAATCAATCAACTCTTTAGGAGCTCCGCGGCCGGTTATAATTATTTCTGCCGGTTGTTGGCGCTCCTTTAGTATTGTTAATACTTCTTGGATGTTTATCAAGCCTAAATGTAGAGCTACACAAAGTTCATCCAGAACCACCACGTCGTAGCCCCCGCTAATTAATGCTTCTTTGGCTAATGTTAGCCCTTTTTGAATAAGGCTCACATAATCCTTAGGAGGATTTCCAGGTTCATATATTACTATCTGATCTTTCATTGATGCTGCAGCTTCAGGGGAGATTTGGTCACGGCGGGCAATAAAGTACGGCTTACCCAGGGCAACCAGCTTCAAGTTAGGTGAGAGTCTAGATAAGACACGATGTTCACTATACGTTTTTTGCTTCATAAACTGAATAAAGAGTACTTTTTTTCCGGCACCTAAAGCTCGAATAGCCAGCCCAATGGCTGCTGTAGTCTTTCCCTTACCATTGCCGGTGTAAATCTGTACATATCCTTGATTAGGATGCTGTTGCATAGATCTCAACCCCTTAACTATATTATGAACAATTCTAGGATTGCTTCTTCATTCGTTATCCGGCGAATAAATCCTGCCTAAGAAAAGTTTTCGTGTTCGGGGATGAGGGCTAATAAGAAAAGGCAGCGCGTAATGCACTGCCTTTTTTATATCAGTATTAGTCTGTTTTACTCTTAGACCTTAATTAGGCCTATACTGCTTAGAAATACGATAGCAATTAGAATGGGTGCCACATATTTGATCAGAACGTTGGCCCACAGGTTACCCCATGCAAATTCAACAGTGCCATCGTTAGTGGCTTCCTGCAAGGCATTATCGCTGCCCCAGACCCAGGCCACGAAAATAGCAGTTAGCAATCCGCTAATAGGAAGTAACCAGTTACCGGAAATATAGTCTAACAGATCAAATAGAACCATTCCGCCAATTTTAAATCCGCTTAAGACGCCGTTAGATAGCGAGGCAAAAATTCCAACGGCAAATATAATGGACCCCATAATAACAGTGGCTCTCCTACGTTCCCAACCATGTTCTTCTATCATATATGCTACCACCGGTTCTAATAAGGAAATAGCCGAAGTGAGTGCTGCCAAGAAAATTAAGAAGAAAAAGGCGCTGCCAAAAAGAATGCCAGCAGGCATCTCAGAAAATACGGCCGGCAGGGTAATAAAGACAAGACCACCACCGGAGGTAGGTTCAAAACCATAAGCGAATACAGCTGGGAAAATAACTAAACCGGCCAAAAATGCAATTAGAGTATCCATTAAGGGAACTGTAGTGCAAACGGAAGGGATATTTTCGTCTTGGCTGAGATAACTACCATAGGTTAGAATAGACCCCATACCCAAGCTCAAAGTAAAGAACACCTGTCCCAAGGCAGCTAAAAGTGTTTCTCCAGTGATCTTAGAAAAGTCTGGTTTTAAATAGAATTCAAGACCTGCACTGGCGCCAGGTAAGGTAACGGAGCGAATGGCCAGAATGACTATAATAACAAATAAAGCGGGCATCATAATATTAGAGTACTTTTCAATACCGTCTTGTATCCCGCTATATACAATGTAGATAGTTGCAATCATAAAAAGGGCTGTAAAAATTAGGGGACTGACCGGATGGCTAACAAAGCTACCAAACATGTCGCCACAGACCCCTGGATCCGCAGAGGGAAAACCGGCTATGGCTTTGAAAAAGTAATAAATTGACCACCCGCCGACGACACCGTAAAATGATAGAATCATAAAACCTGCAATAATCCCAATTAGGCCTACTGGAGCCCAGGATGGTTTTATAGCCTTGAAGGCACCGACGTTGGATTGCCTAGTATGGCGCCCAAGTGAAACCTCAGCAACAAAGCAAACAATACCAATTATTGCAACCATTACTAAGTACACTATTAAGAAAGCTGCTCCACCATACATCCCAACCAAATACGGAAAACGCCAGATGTTACCCAAGCCAATAGCCGATCCCGCTGCTGCAAAGATAAATCCCATCTTACTACCGAACGTTTCGCGACTTTCTCCAGTCACTAACAGAACCTCCTTGTCACTAATTTAACACAGTTGGTCCAATTACGACAATTCCAGACAACCCTCCCTCCCGCGTTGAATTTTGGCCGGAATAAAATCAGAAAGTAAACAACTGTGTATTGTAAGGACGCAAATAGGAATAGGAAGATAATTTAGATTACCTACATCCTCCATAGCTCGTAAACAATGCACAAGACCGGCCTACTTACCTATAGTTAGACATAGGTAAGGAAAAATCCTGCTATAAAATCTGTTATTTTGAGTTTTTATTGAACCTTTTAGTACCATCTGTTTAAAGTCCTGACTAGAAAACTGGATTGGCAACTCCCATCTAGTGTTGGCTAGCATATAAAGAAATATGAATGCCTACAATAATTTGGGGTAAGTGTGAGGGTGGACATAAAGAAAAGGCAGCGCGTAATGCACTGCCTTTTTTATATCAGTATTAGTCTGTTTTACTCTTAGACCTTAATTAGGCCTATACTGCTT
>DUNI01000111.1 GCA_012839445.1 Bacillota bacterium | reverse complement strand
GTTGGAGGATTTGGATCAGATCGCAATTGGATCCGCCAATCCTGCTTGATATAGTTCGCTAAACAAATTAGCAATATCCTCTATGCCCTGTTCATTGCCATCAGGATTAACGTACTCTTTTAGTACATTTTCAACCCATCCCTTAAAACTGCGCTCCAGGCATATTTCCCAGACGGCTTTTTGGTTCAGATGAAAAAAATCCTCCAAGCTGGATTGGTCTCTAATATCTTCATAACCCGCTAATAACACTAGCAGACAATCCTCATCGGGTGCCTTCGATAAATGCCGCAGGCTGGTCAGATTATCAGTTTCGTTATACCAACCTCTCACCCTAATTTCATTAAAGATATCTTTCTCCAATTGTGTTCCATTTTCCCATCTTTGACCCAGCCCATAGGCAATTCCGTATTGGAATCGGATTTTCTTTTCGGTGATCCGCAAAATCCCTTCCTCAACCCCTTTTCCGATCTCAAACAAAAGATCGGCAGGATATGAAGGTAGAATGAAACGTAAAGTAAGGCCATCGCTTTCCTTACACTTGTCTATAACATGCCTAACAATGGTATTAGCAAAACACTTCATAACCATCTCGCCTTTCTAAAACTGCGCACTAAATGGGTTGTGCACAAGAGAGCAGCCATCGGATAACTCCGTCAAAAAACCACCCGCTCTTAACATTTCTGTTAGCTCTGAGCTTCCATCCGGTTGCACAGAGGTGTTAGCAGGCAAACCGCTCCAAATTACTGCATTTTCAAGTTCTAGACCCTCTACAGCTATACCGTGATGGGAATAAATCCTTCTTTTGAATTCATCATACGTACAAGATGTGCCAGGCTCGAGAACGGACAACACCAAGTAACGAAGAAGTTTATCTGTTAATACAAAACGAGGTGCCGCCCCCCTCCACGGGAAGATAATATCCAGACGCTTACCCATAAGATTAAAAAGCTTGTATCCATAGTCCCTATCCAACTTACTATCGGACACAGACCTTTTGGATTTAACAGCGCGTGCATGATTAACAATATCCGTATTTTGGAGAGCACTCTGAATAAGCCGAAAAACAATGCTAAGGTTTTGGCATGATGCTAAGCGCTGTTGACGGGAGTATCCTTCTTTGGGAGAAAATAACCATGCATAACCCAGTGCACTGCCCTTGGTAAGGGAATTTCTAGACAATAAACTGCTGTACCTAACACTTTGTGCACACATACTGCGCAGCACTTGTAAAGCGCAGCCAAACTGCATCAATTCCAATCGTTCCACGGGATCCATAGTCGCCCTTAATATTCGACTTATTTCCAGTGCAAACAGATACGCTTCCGGCCAACTTTCTTGGGGGCACCATTCACATTTTAACCCATCGTGCTCGTTAGCTTTTAGATACGTTTCATGGTCTAAGTTCTCAATAAAATCCACCATTTTATTCAGCGCTGTGGATTCTGTATCTTTCAATAATTGAAAACCCGTTTGCAAACATTCGTGTAGTGAATCCAACGTATATTCTTCCCCAAAATAGCCAAGTCTTTGGACAAATTCGGTAACCTTTTTACTGGCAAATAGGTTGCATAATTGAAGATATAGAAGTTCCCCACCACGTGACAGAAATCTATGTCGTGAGACACTGTAGTATGTTTTGAATTTATATATGGACTCTAGCCAAGTTGTTGCAGGATTTCTTCTGGCTTCCGTATGATTCCATATTGTCTCCTGCAAAAGAAACGTAGTGGTCACGGGATACAATGTCTGAGCACACCAAGTTCTATCAAACCCGGCCCCTTGAAACCCCATTAAAAAATCCTCAACCCATTCCTTCACTTCCTCAGGTTTTCTTCTATCAGACTGAATCTGGTCAGCGAATTTTTCCACCAAATACTCATAATGATCTGTGTGCACTTGATGACGGGAATCTAACGGAGAGGCACATAAAAGCGCGAATAGCTTCAGATTTAGCCTTATTGGAGGCCGATATTTTAGCCTGCTTCCACCATTCGAACGCCACTTGTTTAACTCTTGCAATGATGGCAAAGGCGATGTGATCGGGCCCTGTTGTCCTAACCATTTCGGAGAGAAAAACACCGACAAAAATTCGGATAATAACTCTACCACAGTTTGGTCCGCAAAAAAGCGGCTGCCGAACAATATAAAGGCCTGATTATTAGTTTTATAAATATCGTCAGTCTCGGGAAAAGGAGTTGGCAAAGTCATCAACTCACCTCCAGTTTATCCCTGTCTATATGCAGTTTCAGATCTTCAAATCTGCGATCCGGACGGACGCGGACCAAATGCAGTACGCTGTGTTCATCCTTTCTGTGGGCCTGCTCATTAAAAGCGTTTAACAACTTACCTTTAAAGTCTTCCAACCGGTTTAAATAGTAGACAGATAACTCATGCGTAAGCTCCCCTTTGTAACGGCGAGCTACATAATCAAAAAATGGCAGATCTAGTTGCAACTCTACCTCTGTAGCATGCTTATATATGAGGTAGAACAACATGTTTTGGGCTCTGGTATCGCTAGAATAACGGTATCGAGGTTTCACTATTAGCTCAAAGTCATCTTTGCGAAATCGGGCAAGAACCATTTGTGTTATCGCGACATTCAGTGGCGGCTTTAAGGTAATGTATATATCATTACTTTCCGACCATGATGCTTCTGGTAATCGCAAACCCATAAACTGTTCCTGCAATATATGCAAGATTTGGGCTCGCATTTTAGATAGCTGGGAAAGTGAACCGCTACTTTTGCCTTCGGTAAAGGTAAGATAATCAAATAACATAGGGGTATTGAGAAATGTACTTATAAATTTTTGTTCTACCCTTGCGTCACTAAATCTACCGCAAAAATAGGCCAAGCGTCTAATTTGGTGACGCGTAGCTGAACAGTGCTCCTTATCAAGTTCCTCGTATATCTTCCGGGCTTCAGGATTAAACATTTGAAACAGATCTTTTTTTAGCCAGGCCCTCCGCTCAAACTCAGGCACAAGCGTCATCCCAAATTTTTCCTTTCGGATCACCCTTACTGGTTTCATGTTGATCGCTTCCGGAACGACTTTTAACCCGTCATCGCCAAAGAACCAGTTGGTAAAACCCACCTTTTTCAATTGTTTTTGTCTAGCTAGTAAAGACATATTCGATAAATCACTGCAACTTAATCCACCTGTTAAGGCATATGCTAAATGTCCCGTCATCTGGCGCATAGTTAAGCGATACCCATATTCGTAAAGACGTTTATAGAAATAATAAACCCGATCTAACACTTGTTCTCGATTGCTCTGGAGCAATTTCACGTTCTTATAGATTACACAGCTCTCCTGTATGGCACATTGATAACAAGAACTCCAGTTCTTGGACTCTAACATTCGACCGGCCACTTGACAAGCAGTGTCAATACTGTCCAGTTGCCCTATGTTAAGCAAAATGAACCGACCTTCCGCTATTTCCTGTGGTTCACTAGCCCCTAACGCAGCCAATATCTGCTGAACATTAAGTTTTCGTTCCATCTTACTACCCAATGCCTGGAACGCATTTAGTAACGTTCCGGTGTTGGATACTATCAAATATTTGGTGCCTATATCCTCCCAGGCTTCTTGAAGAATCGAACTGTGGTCTTGAGATGGTAGCTCGCTCATATCTTTAATCACGACCAGATTATGATGGGGAACTTCCTCTCGTCGCTTGATTTCTCTAATGTCGTAACCAGTCAGACTTTTAAGAACCTCTATTGCAATAGTGGTCTTACCATCTCCAGCATTGCCCGTTAAAATAACGCTTTTACCCTGGTTTATTAGTCTGGAAACCTCATTAGACAAGGGGTTTGGTACATGAATTTTAGCAAAGTGTTCACTTTGGATTTGGTTTTCGGCAATGGCATTCTCATTACCAGCCGATACAGCAGTAAGAGTGTTAAGATAATCAACAAAAGGGTTATATACTGAAAACGCCACATGGTCCTTGTCAATAATTACCTCTTTTGATGCTTCTTGTTCTTCTTGTATGTCTTCTTCATCGATGGTCTCTTGTTCAGCAGGCTCTGGCTTAATGAACATATCCCACATCTCGGTGATTGTAGCAAAACCTTTATCCGGCTTTGTTGAGATCACTCTAGTTAGCCAAGGATACAAATCTTCAAATTCTGAAAGAATTTCTGGCAGAGTCGGTTCTTCTCCAACAAAAGGATTTGAATAGGGTTTTTTGCCGAACAACCATTCCCACAAAGTTACTCCTAGAGCAAACAAATCGCATTTGTAAGAAAACTCTCGGTCTGCCCCTCTAATACTATAAGGTGGAACATATGGGCTCGTCCCTTGATAAAGTTCTATTCGAGGAGGACCGGCGAGACCTAAATCAATAAGGACCGGTTGCCCAGATGGAGTGATAATAACATTATCAGGTTTTATATCGCCGTGAATAATAGTCTTCTGTTTACCATACTCATCTTTGTTTTCATGTAAAGCCCGAATTCCCTCCATCAGCGCACGAGCAACTCTTTCAAAAAAAGCCCTATCGGGTTTTTGGCCTTGGTCTATGCTCCTACGAAGGGTACCACCGGGGACAAAATCCATTACGGCAAAAAAACGTTCATTGTTCCAGTGTCCTGGATCCGCATCGTAATGAACTACATATGGGGAATTAACTTGACATCCTATGTCTATTTCCCTCAGAACCCTTTCCAGAGGTGTTTCATAGTTAAAAACTTTTAGTGCAACAATCCTCTGCCGAGAAGCTCGGGCTTTGTAAACTTGACTCTCTCTTCCTTCACCGATAAACTCGATTATCTCCCTTACGTCAAATTTTGCGCCCGGTTCCAGCCTGGCATTTCGCGCTTTATCAACTGTAGGCTCACCTGAGGTTAAAGCTGAAAGAAACTTGTTTACACCGTTTCCTCGTTCTTCCCTATCAGCCACAATTATGCCGTTAATACCATCAATCAACGCCTCTGGGACTTTTGCAGCCTTTAGCCTTTCTATGTGCTGCGAATCCAACTTGCCCCCACCTGCAAGAAATTGACGGGTTCTTTTAAACGGTTTCTCTCCTGTAAGCAATTGATAAGTAATCACGCCTAGGCTAAAGTAATCTGTACTCTCGTCAATATCTTCACCACTGAGCAACTCAGGTGCTACATAACCATCATCTTGTACCCTAGCAGTAGTTGGCATGACAGTGAGACGCTCATCTTCCGGCTGGAATGCAAAGTCGAAATTCATCAGCTTGGGCACATCATTTTCTATTAGAATATTTTCAGGTTTTACTGCGCGATGAATTATTAATTGCTCGTGTGCTTGGCTCAAAGCCTCCGCAATGTTCTTACACATCTTGAGTTTATCGTTCAATGTCCATGTATCTACGGCGTCTGAAATAAAATCGCGTAGTGTTCCAACGTCCGACCAATCAGAGATTTCGACGATATCACCTGAGTCTAGTTGTAAAACAGACACCTCGTGAATATAAGATTTATCTTCAATTTGTTGTACTGCATTTAATGTGTTTAAAGCAATCTTTCTAAAACGTTCTCTTTCGCTTTTTGATTCCTGAATAAAGCGAAACACTCGCAAGCGATTTAGGCCCTTACCTTTTATCCCAATGGGTTTAGCAAGTAGCTCAACACATTCGGGTTTTTGTGAAAGATATTCCACTGTCTCATATCCTGGTACAACATATTGGGTTTCGTGTTTTCGCTTACTAAGGCTGGCTAAGAATTTGGCAACTGCCGCAACCTCTGCATCGCTGAGTATTGTGGTGCTTTCCCTTCTTCTTAAGAAGGAAATCAAATCCTCGATGGAGGCAAAGGTAAAATTGTGGCGTTTTTTCTCACTAGCAATGTCAGGCGTATCATTATTATGTACGGTTGCTTCTGGATTTGTTAATACAACCACCGATTCCACCCAGATATTGGGATAGGTAGCGAACTCATGTTGGTAGATGCCTTTAAGGATCTTACATTTAAGAGTATTGCTTTTGTGTGGATCAACACGATATCTTGTTCCGTCGATGCGCCATTGATATTCTTTGACTTCGATATTCCCAGTCCAGTGTTTAAGTTCAACGACATAAATGCCTGAACGGCCTACAATAATCAGATCGTATTCATAATAATAATTGGTTTGCTTGTCAAATATATGGACATTCGATAACCCTTGCATGGTTGTTCCCAGCAGATCACTAATCCTATCGATAGCTTGCCGTTCATGATTAAACAATGATGCTCTAAGGTGGTACTCGCCTTCTTTTTCTGCCGACAAGTAAGGACCCCGAAGATCATTCTCTGGCTGAGCTTTAGCATATCTGGCCACTATAGTTATCAGTTTGTTTCTTACTTCACGCCTCGACATCTCGTTTTTCAAAATACCAAAAACCGGATCGCTAAAAAATGCATACTCTACATTGTTTGTTATATCGCTAGGTTTAACTGCTGTTGACATCTGTTCAAGGACAATCTCCCTGCCTTTTAAAGGCTGCAAATACCAAAATGAATCATTTTTAAGGTGAAAAAATGGAATATAGGGTCTATTCCCAATATCAAGCTCGAAACTTTCTATGAGCCTTGAGAAACTTGCTTTTAAATGGTCATTATAATATATCCTATTTTGAGGTTTGTTTTGGCCTCCAATAATATCTACGGCCGCTAGCAATAGTAGAAACTTATGGGGCTTCCGCAGTTTTTCTGCCATCTGATCTAGTTGTAATAGAAACTGAAACAGAATTGCTACCCCCTCCTCCCTGGTTAATATGACTCAGTGTCTTAATTAGCTTGTTGTCCGGGGAAACCGTGTATTCGGTGTTATTCTTACCCTCTTCAGGCAAAATCGCAAAATCATCCCGTTTTTCGAGAAGTTCACCTAAGCTGATACCTTGACACCAAGTAAATACAATCCCTTTTTCCGGCAAGTACGTTTCATATTCCATTGCCCGGTAATAAAGGTCAGGATGATGTCTCCATAAACCCAACCATTCCCTCTTTGATTGATAGAAACAAAAATAGCAACCTGACCGCTTCCTCCATGAATAATAACTTGGTAACCCTAACCCCGAATCGGTTAATAATCTTTCAATATCTTTCAACGCAAGACCATCCTCAATAAAAGGAAAACGAGTTTCCAAAAGAGGATTGCGCGTAACCATCCCTTTGCGGTCAGCGGCTTCATCGGCTCTTATACCAACATAGCTATGCACTATACAATCTGTAAATGTTTTTGCTACCCATTGTTCGTAAGGCTGAAGCTTCAAAACTTCGGTGCACCATCTCTGTTGTGGAGATGGAAGGTAAGGAAATATTCCATAAGGAGTTTCTTTAACCTTGACCAAGGTCCAATAGTCGTCCCATCCTTTTTCCGGCTTTATTACAGTAATGTCTATATTCAACACTGCTCTAATCCTGTCTAAGTACTCATAGGTTTCCGGTAACTCGCATCCGGTATCTGTAAAAACATACTCGACATCTAAATCGGGGTGCTTATGTTTAAGATAAACTGCTAGTGCCGCGCTGTCCTTACCGCCTGACAAAGCTACAACATGTCGTTCTTTACCCATTATCATCACCACCCACGATGATATTCTGAACTAAAGCTGCCAATACAGCTTGACGCTTGTTTTGTGGCAACTTTAATATCTTCATCACCTTATCACGTACGTCTTGGTCGCTATCATCAGTACGTATTACTTGGCGGCGCACATCACCACCTGGTTTCATTACGCTAATTACATGAACATTTGACTCGGGTGCACTAGCTTTCGCTAAAACTGCCAACTGTTCGATACGATCAATATAGTCTACCAACCTGATTCTAAACGTTCGAAAATCCCCATCAGTCCACACGTCTACCGGCTTTTTCAAAACTGCCCCAGCAATTCCCTGTACCCAAGTTAGCAAGTCTTCTTCTTTTCTTGCCATTGCTTGTAGAACAGGCCTAAGCTCCGTTGAATCACAAAATGCAAGCAGTTGTTGACCCTTTGGGTTCTGTGAAGCATACAGTTGCTCGAGGCTGTCACTATGGAATTTCTCCAGAAACACTTTCACAATCTTTTGCTTCAACTCATTAAAAGCCCCACCTAGCTCAACAAGAACCGAGCGTAAATTGCTCTCTAGTTCCCAGCTCTGGAAACTGATATCAGTATTAATTGTATCTATCCCTAGCGCTGACGGTAGTTCCTCGAATAAGAAGCGTAATGGATCCACTGCATTGCTGACAGCTGTCCTAACACGCTGGGCTTTTTTTGATATGCTACAGGTTCGCTTTGAATAATTAGGGAGCTCATCAATAAATTTCATTAGCGGACCTACAACCCCAAGCATAGTAGCATTTCGTAAATTAGCATCGACCTTTATCTCAGCAGTTTCAAAAACAGTCTTATATACAGAAAATATTTCCTGATGCGCCTCATCGGCCACAAATGTCTTTACTGTAAACAAATCGGGCCGTTTAAGAAGCAATGCCATATCCGCCGCAGACAGATAAGGCTGATATGCTTTTTCGCAAAATACAATTAGGTCCTCGGCCTTAACCAACAAATACAAGGAAATGTAAAGTAGCGAAGGCCCTTGCCTAAGACCAAAAGGTGGTTGGCGCAATTTCTTTACCATATCTTTTACAGTAATTCCGTTACCGTCAGCATTAACTAGCATTCGATCAAGGGCCACCCATAGTTTAGACAATTTCGGATCGTCACCTAAGGTCAAGTACCAATGGCCTGTCTCCGGGTCCTGTTTATGTAAACCTTTGGCGTGCAGGAGTGATTGATATATAGCTACTTCAGGCCCCCACCCGGTGAAACCTAAGTTCTCTTCGTCCGCCCTACTTGCCATGGCTTCGACTAATTCCCTGCGCGCACGGGTCGCAATACTTGAAAGTTTTTCGCCACTGATAATCTCATTTCCTATTACAGGGGCATCTATGTAGTAACTATCGCATAAGGCGGAAATCTTTTCTGATAGTTTCCTGCGACTACATAGCAGTTTTTTTTCTTGTCCCACGTAATATATAAGGCCTTCTTTTGTAGGAGTAAAAGCCCGCTCCGAATATTCCCTAAATCTTTTCCGGGCCAGTTGGTATCGGAAATTAACCTCTTTACGGGCAACCTTGTCATACGACATTTGTGGATACTTATCTAAAACATATTGGCAAGCAATTACTTCTAAAGCCATCTCGGATAGCGTTTCTTTTATCGGAGCATAGATTAACATAAGCGGCCTACCATCGTTGCATTTCTGTGGGGGCATTATATCTAGCTCTTTTGCCGTGCCAAAACAATATAGCAAAAGCCCATCGAGACCGGGATATGGAACAAATTGATCATCAGATAAAGACTCATAATCAACCCAGCGTCGTTCGAATTTCCGCAAGGTACCAGTTTTAAGGGAATGCCTCGAGGCTATAATCGGGGATAAAGGTAAGTGTTGCTCCATAATTTTCTCAAGCCAACCGAGCGACAGCTTAGCCTTTTCTTTAGCTATTGCCCCATTTACATCAAAATCCGAGCCTTCCCAAAGGCGGAATTCGCTGGAATATTCTCGCTTGAAAATGATTCCGCGCCGACCAAGGGAGTTCAGCATTGCTTTAGTTTTGCTTATTGGCCAACCGTGAGCATACTTCATAATCGACGATATGGCTTCGAAGCTTGCTTTCAAGCCAAGATATCCACTTAGCAAGTTAAGAACCCCTATATTTCGCAGAATAATGCTTTCTTCTTCCGTATGCTGGCCTGAGGTCTGAATGATATCATATATTTCCAACCATCGTTGGGCTTTAGGTGTGTGAGCTAATGTAGTGTTGCCAAGCTGGAAAAAATAATCATATAGGGAATCAGGGCCAATGGCGGGCAATAATCCATTATTACTTATTTCCACTTGCTCCAATTTCGCCGGCAGCGCAAATTCATGCCCACTACACAAATATGATGTTAGTGTCCTTTCGTTTTGGGCATATTTCCGACAAAGTTCAACCAAGGCAAGACTAGTTACGGGGTGAAATGGATATAGTGCCTTTATTGTCTTAACATCTGTAAAGTACTCTTTTCCCACTGAATCAATGGGCTCTAGCGTCTTTTTAACCTGTATTGCCCACTTTTCTATCCGACAAGGCATATCATTCGTGCCTTGTTGGCCAACTATGGTCTTGATAAGATGTAGCATTTGCTTAGCTGATTCGACAAAAGAGATTTCTTCAAATCGTCCTTGCACTTTATTCCATTCCTGTTGCTGGACTATGGAAAACCCGGGCATATACTCCTGAAATGACTGATGCAAAGAAACCCATAAGTATACATTGTCCATCTCAGCTAGTTGCTGAAGGATGAAAAGATCCCCATCATGGTAATAATAAGACAGGTATTCTAAATTCTTACCCAGCTCATCTATTATGATAACTAAAGGAGTCCCTGCTGCTTCTGCAATTTCTTGAAATGACTGAAACAAGGTTTCGGATTCAACCGATGGGCTTTCAATCTGTTTGTTTATCTTCGTACATATTGCATCTTTATTTACCAATTGTGATTGTGACACGGCCGTGTGCAAACCTCGTAAAAGCGTAGAGTTGACGGGCTCAAAAGAAGCTATAACGGGAATACGAAAGAAGCCTTTTTGTCCGGTTATCTGCTCTTTTTTTTCTAGAAACTGTTGGTAAAGGGCTTCATTAACTAATTGCAGTTTATGCAAAGCCGTATTTGTCAACTTACAAGAAGCAGGTCCGGCAATGCTTAGCAGAAAATTGAGGAAAGCAGACTTACCCATCCCATACGGTCCTACTAAAGACCAAGCAGATACGTTTTCATCTCCTAAAGCCGCGATAAACCGGCCCAGAACTTCCTGCGCTTTGGCGGTGATTTGGTAGTTACTAAGAACCGATATTTCTGTGTTATCCCGCGCAAGATTAACAGAACGGGCAAACTGCCGGTCTAAGACAACCACATCTGATAGCTTCATTAAAATATCATCTCTCCCGATAAAATTTCTTTAAAGCTTTAAGGCAAAGCTGTTTTGGAGGTTCATCGAAATGTAATTGCATATTTCCTAAAACATCAACCAACCGAAATCCCTTCATGCTTTTGCTAGCATCATTTAAGTACTGCCCTGCCTCGGTTTCAGGTAATTTATAGGCCACCCCGGGAGAATTAATCCCAAAAACCAGCTGTTGCAGAGATACTGTTTTTTGCCCTTTAGGTAGGTAGTGCATCGCATAAGAAAAACAAGCAGCTGCAAATATCGAGGGTGGCAAAGTGGGCTTAAATGCTGTATTAAAACTGACCTGATTTTTACCTTCCGCTTTATGCATAAGGCCTAGTTGCATAAATGGGCATTCAATCTCTAAATCCTTGTTCTCCGGGTCAACGTACATTTTAATTATACAAGATGCATCGCGTTGGTATGTTTTAGGTGAGATCCTCGCTAAACTCGGATACGTTTGACCAGCATTATAGATGATTTTGCTTAATTCTCGACTATCAAAACTAAGCAAGTTACAGTAGTTAAAAGCCAGGGGCCAACTCACCGCCTCAAAAGGAGGTATAAATAGTTGCCAGTGAAGTAGCCATAAGGAAGCGTCGTCTTCAAGATAAGGATCCCATCCCCCATTGCTACTAAGCAAACTTTTCCCAAAATCAGTTTGAACAATATTGCCGCCATCGGACTTTACCAATTTAAAAGCTAGGCACCACGACCGTATAGACCTCACCATATTCTTGCCTACGCCAAGTTCAACAATAGCCTCGTCCTTTTTGAACACATTGGGATCACGGGCTACAGCATCAAAGCCTTTTTTAAGCCAACCATATCTTGGGGTGAAGGTTTCATGCCTTCCCAAACCTCCCTGCGCAAAAAGCTCGTCAATGCGTGCTCTTTGTTTATCCATTGCCATCATACGCCCTCCATCTGAATGCAGTCTCAGACTGTATCGCCCCTACCTGCAAACAATTTACAACCATTCGGTAAACCGACAACAAATCATCAAATATCACAAAGTGCGTCAATAAAGCTCATATACCTATAACGCAGCATCCGAGTGGTAAACATTTAAAATATCTTTTCGACATTTTTGTATCTTGTTTTTCGTTTTTCTGTTCGGTTTATTAGTATTAATAGTTCTATATGTAAAAAGAGTTTCCTGCTTAATACTAAAAACCTTGACATCCCATAATTTTCACCATTTGTTGACTATCGAAATAATTTATGCCTCAATTCATCAGTGATATTGGAGTCCGCTATAACTGGACAACAGGCAATTACCTACTAAAAACACAACCTGCCATATAGTCATTGCATATTTATGGATTCGACTTATCTTTATCAAATTCCTGTTAAAACAAACAATTGTAAAATATTCTGCATACGCGCCCAAACATCGAATACAGCGTCCTTAAGTATGCCCGTGGTAATTATACCATCGGTACCCCGTCACCAGCTGTCGGGGTGCCCGATACATATTGTAGATCAGAGGGCTGCGTATTGACTTTCGGGGTTAATTCTAACTTAGGCGGTTTGCCCTTTGGCCAGAGTGCCAACTCATTTTTCTTTAGCCACTGTCCTATTTTTTACCTCGTATTTCAGGGCAGGTAGTCCAAAATGTTATTATGTTTTGTCTCAGAGTTTGTTGGTTGGGCATCTATTTTGCGCTCTATATACTTATCCGAAATCCTATCAAGACCGGTACTGCCTGGTCTCTTTCTCTGGGCAAATAATACTTGTGATAGATGGAAGCAAGCTGGCAATATACTGCCTGAAAGCTTGGATTTAACGTCATCAGCATAACCTTTTGCTGTTTCATTTTGAAGAAAAAAGTGGTGTTTATAAGGACCCACTTACCCTTGCCCTTCAATTCAAATATAACAACACTACCCCGACAGCTACTGCCGGGGTAGTGTTGCTGATTTGCAAATGCTAACGTATCTGGGGGCAACTTGCCCATCTGGTCCCGATTGAAACAAATATATTTCCCAATTGGCCATTGACAAGTACCTGGCGGGAGTGTGTGGGAATCGAACCCACCGCGGACAGTCCATGCCCACCGCCGGATTTGAAGTCCGGGCGGGCCACCAGGCCCAATCCACCCCCGCG
>DUNI01000110.1 GCA_012839445.1 Bacillota bacterium | reverse complement strand
GGCACACTGGGAGGAATAATAGGGCCAATTATCGATGAAGCCAGTGTAATACCGGCAGCAAACTTTTCGTCATACCCTGCCTCGGTCCACTGGCTTCATCGATAATTGGCCCTATTATTCCTCCCAGTGTGCCTTTCATATTGCACTCTTATCTTTCCGGTGTATCGACAGCCAAATTGTTTGCGGCTGGAATAATTCCAGGCTTATTTATCGCTTTTTTGCTAATGTTTTACTGCTACCGAGTTGCAGTAACAGGGAAAGTAAAATGTCCAGCTCCGGAACGCTTTAGCTTTGCTAGATTAGTCAAGTCCTTTAAGAATAGTTATCTAGCCGTCTTGGCTCCTGTGATCATTCTAGTGGGAATGCTAAGCGGAGTTGTTACTCCTACGGAAACAGGCATTGTAGCGGTTACGTATTGCACTATTGTCGGGTTTGTTTACAAAGACTTAAGGCTAAAGGATTTACCTCAAATAATCCGGGATTCCGTACTCTCCACAGCATTGATCATGTTTCTTGTGGGTACAGGCTCGATTATGGGATGGATAGTTTCTGTTGAAAGATTGCCTGCTTTAGTTAGTGCCGGTCTTTTAAGTATCACCACCAATAAATACCTCTTACTGTTCCTAATAAATGTCATTGTTTTAGCCCTAGGTTGTGTCATGGAAGGTATTCCAATTAAAATGTTTCTCTTACCAATCTTAATACCTATTCTCAATCAAGTTGGCGTAGACCAAGTTCACTTTGGCGTTGTAATGACAATAGGTACGCTGCTGGGTATGCTTACACCTCCAGTAGGGTTGGGACTTTATGTAATGACTACCATTTCTAATCTTACTTTTGAGGAAACGATCCAAGCGGTGTTGCCTTTCTATGGAGCATTGTTACTGGCTTTGTTTATTTTAACTTATGTACCTGCTATAACCTTATGGTTGCCGAATCTTCTGTTTGGTTAAGGGTATACCCATTTGTTATTAGTAAGGGGGATTACAAAATTGATTAAAGATTGCCAGGTAGCTGTTTTGCAGATGAACACACAAGAAGACAAGGAAGCTAATCTATCTACGGCACTACAACTAATAGACGAAGCTGCTTCAGCCGGAGCGGATTTAGTAGCTCTTCCAGAGTACTTTAATTTCTTGGGTAGAGCAGAACTTAAGAAGCAAGCTGCAGAAGAGATTCCTGGACCTACAACAAAGGCTTTGGCTGATAGAGCCGTGAAGCACAATATATGGATTCACGGTGGCAGCATTCTTGAGGTGGGGCCGGAAGATAGGTGCTACAACACATCATTTGTTATAAATCCGCAGGGTGAAATTGTAGCTAAGTACCACAAAATACATTTATTCGATGTGGTAATACCAGGTAGGGTTGATGCTAGAGAATCGGCTTCTATCGAAGCAGGAAAAGAACCTGTTGTGGCAGAGACTGCTCTGGGTAAGATTGGATTGTCCATTTGCTATGATTTGAGATTTCCTGAGCTTTATAGATCCTTAATGTTTAAAGGAGCCGACATTATTGCAATTCCAGCAGCTTTCACTTTGTATACCGGCAAGGATCATTGGGAAGTACTTCTTCGAGCTCGGGCTATCGAAAACCAAGCCTATGTTTTAGCACCGGGGCAATTTGGGAAGCACCCGGAAGAACAAAGTTGTTTTGGTAATTCCATGATTATCGATCCTTGGGGCACGGTTATTGCCCGTGCAGGTGAAGGTGTGGGTTGGGCTATGGCTAGAATCCGTGCGGCTGAATTGGAGCGCGTTCGTACAAATGTACCGGCACTTACCCATATTCGTCGTGAGTTGTACGCCGATTTCAAGTAACAAGTAGAACAAGAGGACTGTTAGTCTGCATTTTTTATAATCCCCAAAGAAGCAGCTTAGGCAGATTGAAAAGTAGCCTGCTGGATCCTAGAAAGATTCAGCAGGCTACTTTTTTATGCTTTTGTAACTGAATAAATGTTTTTTGAGTCTTTGTTCCTTCTGAAGCAGGAATTGGAGCTTTGATGTCTAAATATATAGTCATGTCCATGTCACATGAACACTTGTACACGTACAGGCAACGGAAGGAGGGTGGGTGGGCTTTCGCTAGGGTTTGGTAGGAGGACAATATCCGGACTATTGGTAAAGGGAGGAAAAGAGTGATGGGAAATAAGAAAGTGCGTTTATTGACACTTGCCTTAATTGGGTTGTTAGTACTTACTGCCGGTTGTGCACCAAAGCCAGCAGAAGAAGGACCGGCTGATTCAGAGGCCGAAGGCGATGTTATTCGGATCGGTGTGTTTGAACCTATGACCGGCGATTCGGCTGCCGGCGGGCAGATGACTTGGGAAGGCATTGAGTTAGCCAATAATCTTCATGACGAGGTATTAGGGAAGAAAGTGGAACTGGTTCTGGTGGACAACAAGACGGACAAGAATGAGGCGGCCAACGCTGTGATCCGCTTAATCGAAAAAGAAAAGGTAGTAGCTATCATCGGCAGTTACGGTAGCTCGTTGTCCATGGCTGCCGGGCCTACTGTTATGGAAGAGAAGATACCGGCAGTGGGGTGCTCTCCCACGAATCCGTTAGTGACTAAGGATAATCCGTATTACTTTAGGGTTTGCTTTATTGACCCCTTCCAGGGCAGTGTTATGGCCCAATATGCTTACGAGGACCTGGGAGCCAAGACGGCGGTAATAGTCCGTAATGTGGCCGATGCTTATTCGGTGGGTCTAAATAACTACTTTAAGGAAGCGTTTATTAAACTTACCGGTGACGATGAAGCAGTTTTGGCCGAGCTGGATTATCAGCAGGGCGACCAAGACTTTACGGCTCAATTGACCAGTATCAAGAAACTAAATCCTGATGTTATTTTTGCTCCTGGACCTTACAACGACGGTGCTCTCATGATCAAACAGGCACGGGGTCTCGGTATTGATGCTCCATTTATGGGCGGGGATACCTGGGAAGCTCCGGAGTTTATTAATATTGGTGATAAAGACGTAGAAGGTGTCGCTTTATCTACTCACTACAGTGTAGATGCTGCTCCCACAGAAGCTGCTAAAGAATTTGTTGATGCCTATAAGGACAAATACAATGCAGAACCGAATGCGTTTGCAGCTTTAGGTTATGACGCCTACATGGTTATTCTAGATGCCATTGAACGGGCTGACTCCTATGAACCGACGGCTATTCGCGATGCATTGGCTAAGACGGCAGATTTCAAGGGTGTTACCGGTACCATCACTCTGGATGAAAATGGTGATGCCACCAAGAGCGCTGTTATCCTGCAGGTACAAGACGGAGCGTTTAAGTATCTGACCACAGTGGAACCAAATTAAAGTCAGGCGGGGACAGCGCGGGCTATGCCCCTGCTGTCCTTGACGTTTATGAAGTGAGGCATGACCATGACATTAACTGAGTTTTTGCAGCATCTGGCCAACGGTATATCTTTGGGCAGCCTATACGCACTGATAGCTATTGGATACACCATGGTTTACGGTATTATCCGGTTAGTGAATTTTGCCCATGGTGATTTACTGATGGTAGCTACCTATATGGCTTTTTACGGCATGCTCTTATTTAGCTTGCCGTGGCCGCTGGTGTTCATACTGGCGGTGATACTAACCACAGTGATGGGAGTTACTATTGAGCGCGTGGCTTACCGACCTTTACGGGATGCCCCACGTATTACGGTTCTTATATCTGCTATCGGTGTGTCTTTTTTGTTGCAAAATTTAGGGTTGGTAGTATTTGGCGGTCGCTCCAAGGCTTTCTATGTTCCTCCGTTTTTTGCTACTATCAATCACATTGGTGAGACGGCAGTGCCTAATCTGGTTTGGTTTATTCCGTTGGTAACAGTTGCTTTGTTGATGATACTGATGCATTTGCTTTATCGTACACGTATAGGCATGGCTATGCGGGCTGTAGCCCGCGATTTGGATACGGCCCGTCTGATGGCCATTGATGTGGACCAAGTAATTTCTTTTACTTTTGTGGTGGGATCCAGTCTAGCAGCTGTGGGGGGACTTATGTGGGGACTCAAGTTTCCGCAAATCAATCCTCTCATGGGGGCTATGCCTGGACTGAAGTGCTTTATCGCTGCAGTTATCGGTGGGATTGGCAATATTAGCGGTGCTGTGGCCGGCGGTTTTGTTTTGGGTGTAGGTGAGATTTTGCTGGTAGCTTTTTTCCCTGATCTGGCCGGCTACCGGGATGCTTTTGCTTTCGTACTCTTGATTTTAACTTTGCTCATCCGTCCCACAGGCCTTTTGGGTGAGCGGGTGGCAGAGAAGGTGTGACTATGGATAGAAACAATAATCTGTTGTATACCTTAATAGCTGTGCTGGTGCTGGCAGTGGTATTAGCTTGGGCTCAAACGGGCTTGTTTGGGTTGGTGTCGCCTTGGAATCCGTACACGGTACGGATCATGAATTTGTGTGCCATCAACATAGGCTTAGGATTGGCCCTTAACTTGGTTAATGGTTTTACGGGGCAATTTTCCCTGGGCCATGCCGGTTTTATGGCGGTGGGAGCCTATACGGTGGCTCTACTTGTTATGTCGCCGGCTGCCAAGCAAATGAACTTCTTCATGGTACCGCTGGTGGCTCCGTTAGATAAGATCCAGGTACCGTTCTTAGTGGGAATCATTATGGCCGGATTATTGGCAGCGTTGTTTGGTTTGTTAGTTGGGGCACCGGTGCTGCGGCTTAAAGGTGATTATTTAGCTATTGCCACACTTGGTTTTGCCGAGATTATTCGTGTTGTTATCGTCAATGTTAAAGGTCTCACCAACGGTGCACTGGGGCTAAAGAGTATTCCCGGTCACACCAATTTATGGTGGACGGCAGCCTATGCAGCCCTGACAGTTCTTCTTATGGTTCGCTTGGTAAACTCCAGTTATGGCCGGGCACTAAAAGCTATCCGTGAAGATGAGATAGCGGCGGAAGCCATGGGCATAAATGTCTTTTATCACAAAATGTTAGCCTTTGTGCTGGCTGCTTTCTTGGCCGGGGTTGGCGGTGGGTTACAGGCCAGTCTGATTGGCAGCATTGACCCGGCGATGTACAAACTGCCGCTTACGTTCCAGATACTTCTGATGGTGGTTCTAGGTGGCATGGGATCTATCACCGGCACAGTTATTGCGGCTACAATAGTCACTGCTCTAATGGAAATTTTGCGTTTTGTGGAATCTCCGTTGACTTTGGGAGCTATCCATTTGCCGGGCATCCCTGGCATGCGTATGGTAGTGTTTTCGCTGCTTCTTATTGTGGTCACGCTGTTTTATAACCGCGGTTTGATGGGAGACAAGGAATTTTCCTGGGACTTGCTCCATAGCCGCCGGCAGACCAAACAGGGGGTGACCCAATAATGGCACTGCTAGATCTTAAAGAGGTAACTATGCGCTTCGGCGGTTTAACGGCAGTAAATAGTTTTAACTTGAATCTGGAAAAGGGAGAACTGGTGGGGTTGATCGGTCCCAACGGGGCCGGCAAGACTACAGTGTTTAACATAATTACCGGGGTCTATAGGCCTACAGCTGGCAAGGTATATTTAGCCGATGAGGATATCACCGGTTTTCGACCGGATGTAATTACTAAAAGGGGTATCGCCCGCACGTTTCAAAACATCAGGTTATTTGGGTCGCTAACAGTGCTTGACAACGTGCTGGTAGCACAACATTTACGTTTAGGAGCATCGCCTTTGGAGGCGGTCCTTGGCCTGGGCCGTTACTGGGGCCAAGAAGCTAAAATGCACGAGCGGGCCCTAGAACTGTTGGCCGCAGTGGAGTTAGAGGCAGTAGCTAACGAACAGGCAACTTCCCTTCCTTACGGCCAGCAACGCCGGTTGGAGATTGCACGGGCGCTGGCTACCGAGCCCAAGGTACTCCTTTTGGATGAACCGGCGGCAGGGATGAATCCGGCTGAGACAGTGGACTTAATGGATTTTATCCAGCGCATTCGTCGGGAATTTGGGCTTACTATTTTGCTTATTGAACACCAGATGCGGGTAGTGATGGGCATTTGTGAACGTATCATTGTGTTAGATTATGGCCAAACCATTGCCGAGGGCCCGCCGGCTGTCATTCAGCGCGATAGCAAGGTGATTACTGCTTATTTGGGGGTGAGTGCCGATGCTTAAAATTAGGGATTTGAATGTTCATTACGGTGGCATTCACGCCTTGAAAGGGATCAACTTATCGGTGCCGGAAGGGAGGATTGTAA
Source organism: Bacillota bacterium (assembly GCA_012839445.1). Lineage (GTDB taxonomy): Bacteria > Bacillota > DTU030 > DUMP01 > DUMP01 > DUNI01. Next base: position 27,240 of record DUNI01000110.1, on the reverse strand, counting down.
CTCTAATTGGAGCCAACGGTGCCGGTAAGAGTACTACTTTAAGGACTGTCTGCGGCTTGGTCAAGCCTTCAAACGGGGAAATCAGTTTTTGTGGGGAGAGTTTGGTAGGGCAGAAAACTACCGCTATTATTAAGAAGGGTATTACCATGGTTCCGGAGGGACGGCGGGTTTTCCCCGATCTTACAGTACACGAGAACTTAGTTTTGGGTGCTTATGCTCGTCATGATCATAAAGCAATCGAAGAAGACATGGAGCGGGTAAACACACTGTTTCCTCGGTTAAAAGAGCGGCGAGATCAGCTGGCAGGCACCTTATCCGGAGGAGAACAACAGATGTTGGCTGTGGGTCGAGCCTTGATGTCCAGACCCCGGCTGCTGATGATGGATGAACCGTCCTTGGGATTGGCTCCAGTACTAGTTCAGGATATTTTTAACATTATTCATCGCATAAATAATGAAGGCATGACAATTTTGCTTATTGAACAAAACGCTAAGGCAGCTTTGGAGTTAGCTGACTACGGCTATGTATTGGAAACGGGGTGTGTGGCTCTTTCCGGAACCGGTCAGGAGCTTCTGGCCGACGACCGCGTACGCAAGGTCTATTTGGGTGAGAGCTAGGATCAAATTGGAACATGAGAGTAACAACAAAGACCGGCTATCATAGCCGGCTTTTCTTTATAATGCCATTAAAGAGTAAAATGGCTTACCAATTCACTGCTACTTGAGCTTTACAAAGTGTTGCAATCGTGTTAGCATTGTGATAGAAATGACAAACTTGGGGGCTGTGCTAATGTTGCGGGTAGCTGTTTGTGTGGGGAGCGCATGTCATTTGAAGGGTTCGGCTGATGTCATCAGGATTCTCCAAGATCTCATTGCTACCTATGGTTTAGAAGATCAGGTATACTTGGAAGGATCTTTCTGTCAGGAACAATGTACTAAAGGGGTAGTAGTACGTATTGGCGATGAGCTGGTTACCGGTGTGCAGCGCGATGGTGTCTTTCAGTTGTTTCAAGAAAAGATTCTAAGGAGATGTCGGCCATGAGTGTAATCACCACCCGAGTGGCAGATTGCCAGGATTGTCACCGCTGTCTACGCCATTGCCCGGTAAAGGCTATTTCGTTTCGGTTGGGCCAAGCACATATTATCGATGAGCGTTGCATTGCCTGTGGTTGTTGCACATTGGTTTGCCCCCAACAGGCAAAAGTGATTCATAGTGATTTACTGCGTGCCAAGGACTTTTTGGCCGAAGGGCGCAAAGTAGCTCTGAGTGTTGCACCGTCCTTTCCTGCCGCTTTTCCGCGCCAGGTGGTGGATTCGTTTGGATCTATGGTTCGGGCTCTTGGATTTAGCTGGGTTGAGGAGACGGCCGTAGGAGCCCAGGTGGTGGCCCGGGAATACAAAGAGTTGCTGGAAGGTCGAAAAGAGCCGCTTATTTCAGCCTGCTGTCCGGCAGTGGTGAACTTAATTGAGAAACATTATCCGGCCCTAATTCCTTACCTGGCTCCCAGCTTTTCTCCCATGGCTACCCACGGCCTAATGCTTAAGAAAAGGTATGGATCTGATACCAAGGTGGTGTTTGTAGGGCCTTGTATAGCTAAGATCGATGAGGTAAGAAGGCGCGAAGTTGCCGGCATTGTAGATGCAGTTATCACCTTTCCGGAACTTGAAAAATGGTTTGAAGAGGCAGCTATAGCACCTATGACCGTGAGCAACCACAATAGGTTGTATGGTGGCGGGAGCTTGTCGGCACGATCCTTTCCGGTGGAAGGCGGAGTTTTGCAGGCAGCAGGTATTGCCAGAGACTTGGGTAGTCGTGTTCTGGCGGTGAACGGTTTAGACGAATGTTTGGCCACTTTCGACGATCTAGCTGCCGGGTCTATTAATCCGCGATTTATTGAAGCTATGGTTTGTAGCGGTGGCTGTGTGGGTGGCCCAGCCATGCCTCAAGGAACGAGTGCTGCAGCTAACCGTTTAAAGGTGGAAGCATATTTTGATCGTGCTAACAAGGGTAAAACTTCATGTGAGCTCCCTGAAGAGATGTTCAGGGGTTTGCAGCTAACACGAAGCTTTCATGATCGGCGCCAGAAATTGCCAGAACCCACACCTGAAGACATTGCCGCTATTTTAGCTCGAACCGGGAAAACCCGTCCGGCCGATGAGGCTAACTGCGGTGGTTGTGGTTATGATTCTTGCCGTGAAAAGGCATATGCTGTTTACCAAGGATGGGCTGAAGAGGAAATGTGTATCCCCTACATGAAATCGAAGATTTCATCTTTGGCAGTTGCCATTGTAAATTCCACTTCCAGTGCAGTAATTGTTACTGATTCTAACCTGATTGTGCAAGAAGTTAACCCCCGGGCTTTGGAACTGTTTGCATTGGATGCCGATGCTGTGACAGGCCAACCACTGGGTAATTTCTTTGATCCAAATAATTTTGCCATGGCTTGGGAAGAACAGGAAACCATTGTGGATAAACGAGTGGTTTATCCGGATCGTGAACGCGTAACTTTACAGACCATTTTACCGATAAAAGATTACAGCTTGATTGTAGGTATCATTAACGACATTTCAAACCTGGAAAGAGATAAAGAAGAAGCTCGACAGATGAAGCAGGAAGCCTTGGTACGTGCTGAACAGGTGATCACCAGGCAGATGAAAGCGGCGCAGGAGATAGCAAGTCTCATGGGCGAGACTACGGCTGAGACGAAGGCTACTTTGCACCAGCTGATTGAGCTAGCTCGGGGCAAGGAGGACGTGGGTAATGCGATTGGTAGCTGAAGTGGCACAGGGGAGCTTGGCCAAAGCAGGAGAAGAACTTTGTGGCGACAAGGTAGAAGTGATAAAAACGCCTGAACGGGCCACTGTGGTGCTGTCTGATGGTTTAGGAAGTGGTGTCAAAGCTAACATTCTTGCCACCTTGACTACAAAAATTGCCGCTGGGCTGTTAGAACGGAAAGTGCCGCTGGAAGAAGTTATTAATACCATTGCTCAAACCTTACCTGTTTGTCGTGAACGTCAAATAGCGTATTCGACTCTGGCTGTATTGCAGGTAAAGGCGAATGGTTTAGCTCGAGTGGTGTTGTTAGATAGTCCGCCGGTGTTCCTATGGCGTCGTGGCCAGGTGGTGCCGTTTCCCACGGAGCACAAAGTTGTGGCCGGCCGTGATGTTAAAGAGGGTAAATTGGAGCTTATGGCTGGGGATTTCCTTCTTCTGATCAGCGATGGCGTGCTTCATGCCGGGATTGGGGGCATATTGCCACTGGGGTTAGGAGAGGAAGGCGTGAAGGGGCATTTCAAAGAGATACTAAGGCAAAAAAATGCCCCCCACCAAGTGGCACAACGGTTTTTAGATTTGTGTTCTGCCTACTACACTATGAGCCCAGGCGATGACACAACAGTGGTTGCGGTAGAGATCCGTTTACCCCGACAGCTAATCATGTTTACTGGGCCACCGCGCTTAAGGGAACTGGATTCTTTAGCTGTAGACAAGCTTATGGAATATCCGGGCAAGAAGGTTGTCTGTGGCGGTACCACAGCGAATATTGTCGCGCGAGAGCTTGGGCGTCAGCTCACAGTGGAATTGGAATACGATGATCCGGAAATTCCACCTTGTGCTCATATTGAGGGTATTGACTTGGTTACAGAGGGAATGCTCACTTTGAACCGGGCGTTGGCATATCTTTCTGACGGGGAGATTCCCAACCGAGCCGATGGTGCCAGTCGAGTGGCGCGGCTATTATCAGATTCAGATAAAATAAAGTTTGTTACAGGCTTACGGATTAATCCTGCTCATCAAAACCCTGATTTGCCTCAGGGACTGAATTTACGAGCAGGAACTGTAAGGCAATTAGTTGCTGTACTAAAAGAACAAGGCAAAGTGGTGGAAGTAGAATGGTTGTAAGGAAAGAAAGTTAGTTAAAAAATTGCTTTACAAACCCAATTGCCAATGGTATGATAATAACAGATAATTCCAACACAAGAAGCGAAGCAGGCACCGAGGATAGTGTCCTGATGGAAAACTTGACAATATGACCAGTTGCGGTAAACTTAATTACATGTAAAGATTATCAAGGGGGCCAACCGGAATGAGGGATACCAAAGAAGCGCGTGTTCCTATGGTAGTAATAAAACGATTGCCCAAATACTTCCGTTATCTGGGTGAATTAGTAGAGCGCAAGGTAGAACGGGTATCGTCCCAGACACTGGCCGACATGATGGGTATTTCTGCTTCCCAACTTAGACAGGATCTTAACCATTTTGGTGAATTCGGACAGCAAGGATATGGCTACCGAGTTGAAGATTTATATCGAGAAATCGGCCGTATTATCGGACTGGAGCAGGAATATAGTCTTGTTATTGTAGGGGCTGGTAACTTAGGCCAAGCTTTGGCCAATTATCCTAATTTTGGCAAGCGCGGTTTTGTCTTACGTGGAGTATTTGATATCAATCCTAAACTTATTGGATTAGGGCTGCGCAATTGTGATATTATGGACATTGATAAGCTGGAAGCTTTTATCAGAACTAATAATGTTGATATCGGAATTGTTGCTGTGCCCAAAGAAGCGGCCCAAGGGGTGGCTGACACTATGGTGCAAGCAGGCATCAAAGCTATTTGGAACTTTGCCCCGGTAGATATTAAAGTTCCACCAGAGGTGATTCTAGAAAACGAACATTTAGCCGATCGGCTTATGGTAATTTCCTTTCGGATTCAAGAATTGGGCTTTGAAGAAGAAGGAGATTGACGGCTAGGTTGATGCCATTGAAACATAGCCAGCAAAGAACCATTCTTAAACGAAAACAGGCCTTGGTGTAGCATTTGCTACCGGGCCTGTTTGTGTAAATTGGGGATAATAGTGGGTGAAGGAGGCAAAGCTCATGGACCAATTATGGATTGAAGAAGGACTTACTTTTGATGATGTTTTACTGGAGCCAGCCCGTTCTGAAGTATTGCCGCGTGAAGTGCAGTTAGATACGATGTTCACACGTAATATTCGCCTGAACATCCCACTGGTAAGCTCGGCCATGGATACCGTAACCGAGGCACGTTTGGCTATTGCCTTAGCTCGTGAAGGTGGCATTGGTATAGTGCATAAGAACATGCCCATTGAGCGACAGGCGGAAGAGGTAGATAAAGTAAAGCGTTCGGAAAGCGGTGTCATTGTAGATCCTTTTTGTCTCTCGCCTGAACATCGAGTGGCGGCAGCTTTGGAAATAATGGAGCGTTATCATATTTCCGGGGTACCCATCATAGACCCGGACGGTTACCTGGTGGGCATTATCACTAATCGCGATGTACGGTTCGAAGAAGATTATTCACGGCCTATCGTAGATGTAATGACCAAAGACAGTCTTATCACGGCACCGGTAGGGACAACTTTGGAGAGGGCTAAAGAGATTCTAAAGCAACATAAAATCGAGAAGCTGCCGTTGGTAGATGAGCATTATCGGCTGAAAGGGCTTATTACCATTAAAGATATTGAAAAGGCCAGGAGATACCCCGGAGCAGCCAAGGATGACATGGGACGGCTGCGGGTGGGGGCTGCTGTAGGAGTGGCTCATGATACCATAGAGCGAGCTCGGGCGCTGGTAAGAGCCGGTGTCGATGTTTTAGTGGTGGATACAGCTCATGGGCATCACGTGGGCGTATTGGAAATGGTCAGCCGTCTCAAATCAGAATTTAGCGGCGTTGAAATTGTGGCTGGGAACGTGGCTACAGCAGCAGGCACTGCTGATTTGATTGCAGCCGGTGCCGATGCGGTTAAAGTGGGTGTGGGGCCAGGATCAATTTGTACTACTCGGGTAGTAGCAGGTATAGGTGTACCACAAATAACTGCTATTGCTAACGCGAGAAAAGAAGCAGATAAACAGGGCGTACCTATTATTGCCGATGGCGGTATTAAGTTTTCCGGCGATATTGCCAAGGCGCTGGCGGCCGGCGCCGCGTGTGTAATGATTGGTAACTTGTTTGCCGGTACAGAAGAAAGCCCTGGGGAGACAGTTATCTTCCAAGGAAGAAGTTATAAAGTATACCGAGGCATGGGTTCCCTTGGGGCTATGAAAGAAGGAAGTTCGGATAGATATTTTCAGGAAAATGTGGAAAAACTAGTACCGGAAGGTATTGAAGGCCGGATCCCCTACAAGGGCTCCTTGTCCGATACCGTATACCAATTAATCGGGGGATTACGGGCTGGCATGGGTTATGTAGGGGCGGCCACATTAACTGAGCTGCGGCAAAAAGCACGCTTTGTTCGTATTACTACTGCCGGGCTTAGAGAAAGTCATCCACATGACGTAGCCATTACTAAAGAAGCTCCGAACTACAGTGTCGATCGTTAACAAAACAGGTCTAGGGGCAGGAGGGTAATTTTACCTTCTAAAAACCTCCTGTCCCAGCAGGAAATTTGGCCGCCAAAGCGAATATACTAATTACACGGGTAAGGCGTGTGGTTGGAAAAATGCTTAAGGGGTGAGGACCTATGATCCGGTCACCTCAAAGAGTTGTGAGTGTTCTAAGCCAACACAGTTGGTCCAGTGTCTGCAGCAATTGTTGCAGGACGGGCCGCACTGTGTTGGTTTTTTGTTTATAGGCTTGACGGCTATGCTGGTGCTGACGGCATCAGTTGCTCCGTAAAACACAAGGAGGTGCTGCATGGTGAAGTGCACCGTTATCGAGACCAGCGGTCTTAGACAGGGAATTTGCGATCTGTGTGATCATCATTGCGAACGCGATTTAGAAGGCATGGGGCGTAAATTTCCGTGTTCAGATGATGTTGGTGGCTGTACTTTTTACCAGCGGGCCTATTACATCAAACCCCTTGAACCTAATCCGAACCGAGTCAGTCGTACGCAGAATGCTAGCTAGGGAAGATGCGGGCCTTGTTTGGTTCAAGATGCTAAATATTAGGGCTGATGATTGTTCATTGTTCTTTAGCTGTGCTATACTAAGACCAAATTCTCAAAACGTGGGTTTTTGAGGGAGGTCTTGCTCAGTGAAAGTGGAAGTAGTAGCTGATTATGAAGCCCTAAGTGAACGGGCAGCGGCATTTGTTTTAGAAAAAGTAGTCGAGCAACCTGAATTGGTTCTGGCTTTGCCCACCGGCAATACCCCCATAGGTATGTACAAACGGTTAGTTAAGGCTCATCAAGAGGGCAGGGCTGATTTTAGCCGCCTATGGCCCTTTGCCCTTGATGAGTATGCCAATGTTGCACCGCAAGATGAACATAGCTTTGGGTTTTTCTTGCATCGCCATTTTATAGACCCGGTAGGCTTGACAAATCGATTTGATCACCTGCAAGGCAATGCGCCGGATCTAGTAACTGAATGTGCTCGCTATGAAGCGGCCATAGCGGCTAAGGGTGGCTTGGATCTGGCCATATTAGGACTTGGGGTAAACGGGCATATTGCTTTTAATGAGCCGGGAACGCCATTTGACAGCCGTACCCATGTGGTAAGTTTGGCGGACAGCACGCGGGAAGCCAATGCCGGTTATTTCCCAGATGGATTCCGTATTCCTAACGAAGGTATCTCCATGGGAATAGGCACGGTTTTGGCAGCGCGCGAGATTCTTGTCATTGCCAGTGGCAAGAGCAAAGCACCGATTGTAGAACGCATTATTAACGAAGAACCCACTACTGATATACCGGCGTCAGCGCTTAAAGCCCATCCAAATGTGTTGCTGATTGTAGATGAAGAAGCAGCCTGTGTCTGGAAACGGTAAGAAGAAAGAATATAACTCCTGCCGGATTGGTGACAATAAGCCGGCAGGGGATTTTTTTTGCTAAAAGTTGCTATTACCCCTTCACAACTATTGCATATTATTGTATAATGTAATTAATAAAGGTCAAAGATAGTCAAACAGGGTGTGATAACAATGTGGTCTTTAGCAGATGAAATGGAAAGATGGCTTAAAGTGATGTTGGAAGAAGCCGAAGAAAGGTTCATAGAGATCAGGCGCAGTGAACTGGCGAATCACTTTTCCTGTGTTCCGTCGCAGGTAACATATGTATTATCCACTCGTTTTGTGCCGGAACGTGGGTACCGGGTGATCAGCCGTCGAGGTGCCGGCGGTTTTATCCGGATCGAGAGGCTTTCTGAAGCTGACCTGCTGGATCGGTTGGCTGAACAAGTCACAGGTATCGTGTCGGAGGCAGAAGCAGTAGAGATTTTGAACCACTTATACCAAGCAGAGTTGCTTAGCGAGGATGCATCACGACATTTGGATTTGCTAGTGTCGGACGAGGTTTTGAGCCTTCCTCCGGCAGTGGCCGATCGTGTACGCGCACGTATGGTGCTGGCTTTGCTGGCTAATATTTAGATACAAAGCCTAAATATGGAGGCGATGGTTATGTTATGTGATTGTTGCAAGAAAAACCCAGCTACGGTCTATGTACGCCGTATGGTAAATGGAGATACTACCGAAGCGCATCTGTGTGAACAGTGTGCCCGTGAGCGGGGTGAATGGAATATTGTTATTGGACCTACCTTTGCGTTTCCTGATTTTTCCCTGGGCAGTCTTTTTGCCAGCTTGCTGGATCAACATCCGGGCTTTACCGGTTCGATGGCGGGTGGCACTGCTAAGCGGTGTCCCGGTTGCGGATTGACCTACAGCGATTTTCGGGAACGAGGCCGGTTAGGATGCGCTCGTTGCTATTCTACTTTTCGAGAGCCGTTGGATCCGCTTATTCGCCGCCTACAAGGAGATGTGTGCCACGTTGGCAAAGTGCCGCGTCGGCATGGAGGAACTGCCCGGTTGCGCTATGATCTGGATGCCTTAAGGCGACAGTTGAAAGAAGCTGTGGCTAGCGAAGCTTTTGAACAAGCGGCTAAATTACGCGATGAGATTAAAGCGCTGGAGAAAAAGCTAAAGGGAGGGCAGTAATATGGTGGATCCGGAAAAAGTATTTACTCAAGCAAACTCAGCCTGGCTTGGCCAGGGCCCCGATAGCGATGTGGTGATATCCACAAGGATTCGTCTAGCCAGAAACCTTGCAGATCTGCCTTTTCCGTCTACTGCCAGCAGTGAGGAACTGGGCCAGGCTTTAACCCGGTTACGACAGGCCTCAGAGCATTTACCGGAAGCTAAGCGTTACCAGTTGTTGGAGATGGACCGGCTATCATCTTTGGAGCAGCAGATACTAATCGAAAAGCATTTAGTGAGCCGGGAACATACTAAGGAGCCTAAACAACGAGCTCTAGTACTGAGAGATGACGAAGCGGTTAGTATAATGATCAATGAAGAAGATCATGAGCGGTTGCAGGTTCTAATGCCAGGATTAAATCTGGACAAAGCTTGGGAATTAGCTAACCGGTTAGACGATTCGCTGGAACAACATTTAGAGTATGCTTTTGATGATAAACTGGGGTTCTTAACTTCTTGTCCAACGAACCTGGGTTCTGGTCTGAGAGCGTCGGTTATGCTGCATTTGCCGGCATTGGTACTTCTTAAACAGGCAAGCCAGGTATTTGGTACTTTGGCCCAGTTTGGGTTGGTGGTGCGTGGCCTTTATGGCGAAGGGACTCAAGCCCTAGGAAACTTCTTTCAAATTTCCAATCAGTTGACTTTGAACCATTCTGAAGAGGAACTTATTCAGAATCTCCAAGCTCTCTCAGGACAGGTCATTGAACAGGAGCGCGCTGCCAGAGGTCGTCTCTATGAGGAGTTGGGAGACCGCTTGTTGGACATGGTTTGGCGGGCCTATGGTGTTTTGACTAATGCCCGGCTGTTAACCAGCGAGGAGGCCATGCGGCTCTTATCTGACGTGCGTTTGGGGGTAAACTTAAATTTACTGTCTCAAGTTAATTTAGTCAACTTAAATAAACTATTGGTAATTACCCGTCCTGGGTTTATCCAGCGGGTGGCGGGAGATGCGCTGCCGCCAATGGAACGTGATCAAAAGCGTGCTGCTTTAGTGCGCGAGGAGCTTTCTGGAGACAATAATCAATAATACTATAGGAGGTGCAATTCATGTTTGCACGTTTTACTCAACGAGCTCAACAGGTAATCATATTGGCACAAGAAGAAGCAAAGCGGTTAAAATATCCGTATGTAGGTACTGAGCATCTACTGCTGGGTTTGATTCGCGAAGGCAGTGGGGTAGCCGCACAGGCCCTTAATGGATTAGGAATCCAACTAAACCAGGTGCGGGCGGAAGTAGAGAAGATCATCGGTCCCGGTGCCGGGACTCCTACACCGGGGGAAGTTACACTTACTCCACGAGCCAAGCGAGTAATTGAATTGGCCTTAGCAGAAGCTCATGGTATGGGTGTTAATTATATTGGTACTGAGCATTTGTTATTGGGGCTAATCCGTGAAGGCGAAGGAGTAGCTGCGCGGGTGCTTGAGAATCTAGGAGCCGATCTAGACAAGGTGCGAGCAGAGGTATTGAAACTGCTCGGTGCTACCGAGCCTCGTGATGCTAAACGCAGTAAGGGACGAGCTGCCGGTGGCAGATCATCCACACCTACGCTAGATGCCTTAGGCCGCGATCTCACGAATCTTGCTCGTGAAGGGAAGTTAGACCCAGTCATTGGTCGAACGAAAGAGATTGAACGAGTAATTCAGATTCTATCTCGTCGTACAAAAAATAATCCAGCTATCATAGGTGAGCCCGGCGTAGGCAAAACAGCCATTGTAGAAGGTTTGGCTCAACATATTGTAGAGGGCACAGTGCCTGAACTCTTAAAAGACAAGCGTGTAATTATTCTTGATCTAGCCGGTGTGGTGGCCGGCACTAAGTACCGCGGCGAGTTTGAAGAGCGCTTAAAACGGGTAGTGGACGAGGTTCGTCAGGCAGGTAATGTGATCTTATTCATTGATGAATTGCATACAGTGGTGGGAGCCGGTGCAGCTGAAGGTGCCATTGACGCCAGTAATATTCTTAAGCCGGCGTTGGCCCGAGGTGAATTGCAGTGTGTGGGAGCTACCACGCTCAATGAGTACCGTAAATACATTGAAAAAGACGCTGCCTTGGAACGCCGTTTCCAACCGATCACAGTAGGTGAACCCACACCCGATGAAACTGTGGAAATTTTAGAGGGATTACGCGACCGTTACGAAGCTCACCACCGGGTGAAGTATACCGATGACGCTTTGCAGGCTGCAGTTCGGCTGTCAAGTCGTTATATTACTGAACGATTTTTACCTGATAAGGCGATAGACCTTATTGACGAGGCTGGGTCGCGGGTACGGTTAGCAACTTTTGCGGCTCCACCAGATGTGAAAGATCTGGAGGATCAGGTGGAAGAAGTGCGCAAAGAGAAAGAAGCGGCGGTGGTGGCACAAGAGTTTGAGAAGGCTGCTCGTTTGCGTGACAAAGAGCGGGAGCTGCGGCAGAAACTAGATGATAGTCGCCAGGAATGGCTCGATGATAAAGGCAAATCCGGTGTTCAGGTGACGGCCGACGACATTGCACATGTGGTGGCTGATTGGACCGGTATCCCAGTCCGACGTCTGGCGGAAGAGGAATCAGAGCGGTTGCTGAAATTGGAAGATATACTTCATAAACGGGTGATCGGGCAGGACGAGGCCGTAGCGGCAGTGGCTAAAGCTGTACGCCGAGCGCGAGCAGGGCTGAAAGATCCTAAACGACCCATTGGTTCCTTTATCTTTCTGGGCCCGACTGGCGTAGGCAAGACGGAATTGGCTCGTGCTTTGGCGGAAGCCATGTTTGGTGAGGAAGAAGCCATGGTTCGTCTTGACATGTCAGAGTATATGGAGCGTCATACTGTGTCCAGACTAATTGGCGCACCGCCGGGTTATGTGGGATACGAAGAAGCGGGGCAACTTACTGAAGCTGTACGAAGGCGCCCGTATTCGGTAGTGCTGTTTGATGAAATCGAAAAAGCAAATCCGGAAGTTTTCAATGTGCTGTTGCAGGTTCTGGAAGACGGACGCTTAACCGACGGTCAGGGTCGCACTGTCGATTTTCGCAATACCGTTGTGATCATGACTTCAAACGTAGGAGCCGAATTGTTGCGTAGAGAGCCCACTGTAGGCTTTCGTACCGGTGTTGCCGGTGAACACGAAGAGATGAAAGACAGAGTACTGGATGAGCTAAAACGCACTTTCCGACCCGAATTCCTAAATCGTATCGACGAAACCATAGTGTTCCATGCTTTAAGTCAAGAGCATCTTCATTCTATTGTGGATATCATGCTTAAAGAAGTGTCTGCTTTATTGCAAGAGCGCAAGCTTACCCTTAGAGTTAGCTCGGCAGCCAAGGATGTTTTGGCTAAAGAAGGTTTCGATCCTATGTTTGGTGCACGTCCCCTTAGACGGGCTATAACGAGACTATTGGAGAATCCGCTGTCGGAGGAAATGCTGGCTGGGAGATACAAGGCTGGGGATATCGTGGAAGTTGACGCCGTGGATGATAAGATAGTGTTTAACAATTCTGGAGCAAAGGCTGCTGACACGGAGCAATAAACCAAGAAATGGGCACGGCCGCCGGGCCTGGAAGGGTGCCGGCGGTTACTTTTTCCGAACTGGGATAAAGGAAGATTAAAGCAAGAAAGGGAGAGGAATAGTGGCACGGGATAAGGTAGCTTTTCGTTGCCAGGAGTGTGGCTATATAGCCTACAGGTGGCTGGGACGGTGCCCGGATTGCGGTGCCTGGAATAGTTTGATAGAAGAAAGACAGGAGGCCCAAGCTCCACGGCGAGCTGCGCCTGTTTCTACTGTCCGGCCGGAACCCATTACTGCTATTACCAGTGAAGATATTAGGCGCATGGGTACCGGTTCAGCGGAGCTGGACCGGGTGCTTGGCGGCGGTATTGTACCGGCATCCTTAGTCTTGGTAGGCGGAGATCCCGGCATCGGAAAGTCTACTTTGTTACTGTCGTTAGCGGCCTCTTTGGCTCGTGAGCGAGGCGTGGTTCTTTATGTATCAGGAGAAGAATCGGCCCGTCAAATTCGGTTACGGGCAGAGAGACTGGGGGCAGTAACTGAACGACTTCTATTGTTGCCGGAAACAGATCTAAACCGGGTGCAAGAAGCTGTACGTGAAGTAGGCCCCTTCTTACTGGTGATCGATTCCATTCAAACCATGTCTTTATCTACCAGTTCTTCACCCCCGGGAAGTATTGCCCAAATAAGGGAGTGCACGGCAGCACTGCTTGATTTGGCTAAAGGACACGGAGTAAGCACATTTATTGCCGGACATGTGACTAAGCAAGGTGCCTTGGCTGGTCCGCGTCTCCTGGAGCACATGGTGGATACAGTGCTTTACTTCGAAGGGGAAGGTAAGAGCGCTTATAGAATCCTAAGGGCAGTGAAAAACCGGTTTGGCTCCACTAATGAAATTGCTGTTTTTACCATGGAGCAGTCCGGTCTAAAAGAAGTAACTAATCCGTCACAGCTTTTTTTGAGCGACCGTACTAAACCTGTTCCAGGGGCTGTAGTGGTGGCCACTACCCAGGGGACGCGGCCGTTACTAGTGGAAGTACAGGCACTAGTAAGTCCCGCCGCTGGCGGACCGCCACGGCGTGTAGGCCGTGGGGTGGATCTTAGTAGATTGCTTACCCTCTTGGCAGTGCTTGAAAAACGGGCCGGGCTGCCCCTGGCTACATTTGATGTCTATGCTAATGTGGCCGGTGGAGTGCGCCTGGATGATCCTGCTGCCGACTTAGGTTTGGCTTTGGCTATCGCCTCCAGCTTTTGGAACCGAGCACCCTTAAGAACCTGTGTGGCTGCCGGTGAAATTGGGCTTACCGGCGAGGTATTAAGTGTAGCTCATTTAAGAGCGCGATTGAAAGAGAGCGTGTCGCTGGGCTTTCACCAGATATTGGTACCCCAAAGGCAGGCCAAAAGCATGCCGGCAGAGTCAAAATCCGTTATACTTGGTGTGGAGAGCGTGTCCCAGGCCCTGGATATAGCTTTGCCACGATAGTAACAGCAGATTTAGGGAGAGGGTGAGTATATGCGTCGGATAGGCGTGGTAGTAGAAACATGTGGCGACAGGGCTAAGGTAAAAGTGTGCCGAACCACAGCTTGTAACCATTGCGGTCGCTGCTCCGAACAGGAGCAGCGGGCAAGAAGTGTTCTGGAACCGCCCAAGGAGATTATTGTGGAGGCATTAAACTCGGCCCAGGCAACGATAGGACAGACGGTGGAACTATCAGCACCGGCTAACAGTGTTATCCTAGCGGCGGTGTGGGCTTATATGGTGCCCTTGATTTCATTTATTACCGGAGCTTTCTTAGGACATTGGCAGGGGCCTCGTATTGGGGTCAGTGAGCAAGGAGGCAGTATTATTTTCGGCGCTGTTTTTCTCGGGGTAGCCTATTTGCTCCTGCGATGGAAAAATAAGAGCTTAGAGCAAGACCGACGTTTCTTGTCTTCGGTGGAGCGGGTGCTCTAAATTTGGCTTTTGTTAGGCCAAAAAAATTCAACCACGGGACTCTTTTTAGTTCCGTGGTTTTTCTATGCCCATAAAGGTTCTTAACGGTGTTATATCCTTAATGATTGTTGCCCAAAGGCGGACATATATATTAACAAGTTGTTATTGTCAGCGGAGGGGATGCAATGCGCCGGTTTTACTTTTGGCAGAAGGAGAAATCAACAAAAAAGAATCTAAGACAGTCTCCCTTAAGAAAGGCAGTACTGGTGGGAAATCCCAATGTAGGCAAGAGTGTGGTTTTTAACCGCTTGACCGGGCTCTATGTGACGGTATCCAATTACCCCGGTACCACCGTAGAGGTTGCCAGGGGACGCGGGTATTTTATTCAAGAAGAAATGGAGGTGGTGGATACTCCGGGTATGTATTCTCTGTTGCCCATCACAGAGGAAGAAAAAGTGGCTCGACAACTGTTATTACAAGAACAGCCCAGCGTTGTGATACATGTGGTGGACGCTTGTAATTTAGAGCGTATGCTGTCGCTGACGTTGCAGCTTATAGAAGCAGAGATGCCGTTAATCTTACTGATAAACATGATGGACGAAGCGCGCCGAATCGGTTTAAGGCTAGATTGTGATCTGCTGAGCCAACGGTTAGGAATACCGGTGGTGGCGGCAGCGGCTGTGTTAAATGAAGGCATGGCAAACTTAAGAAAGAAGGTGGCTGAACTTGTCCGCACAGCGGCCTAAAATCGACTATCCCCTGTGGTTACAACAGGGAGCTGTAAAAATTACCGGACTTATGCGAGGCCACTACGCTCTGTCGCGTTACTCTATTGCTATGTTGTTGTTACAGGGGGATCAAGATATTGCAGTCTTGGTCCGCAAAAAAGAAGGTAGAGATCGTTGGGGCCTAATTGATGCCACGGTAGAAGAAGTTCGGAGCCTAAGCCCGAAGCCCATTAGCTACGTGGTGGCTGTAAGCCGACAGAAGACCGGTAGCAAACTGATTCAAGATGTGGTAATAAAAGAGAGACTCCGACGTGAAACGTGGTTAGATGTTCTAGGGGAACTTACCATGCGTTTGCCGATGGGGATACCGGTACTTTTCTTGGTATTGTACTTTGCCCTCTACCGTTTTGTAGGTGTTTTTGGTGCCGGCACGGTAGTAGATTATATAGAGGGCACCATATTTCAGGGCTATTTGAATCCTTGGGTTAATGCGTTGGTAAGAGAATATATTCCCTGGCCGATAATTCAAGATTTGCTGGCCCATGAATACGGCATTATTACTTTAGGATTACGATATGCAATAGCCATCATACTTCCTATTGTGGGTTGTTTTTTTCTTGTATTCTCACTAATAGAAGACAGCGGTTATCTGCCACGGTTAGCATTGTTGGTGGATCGATTATGTAAGGTCATAGGGCTCTCAGGTCGGGCGGTAATACCACTTACGTTGGGGCTTGGTTGCTCTTCCATGGCTACGCTGGTGACGCGTACTTTGGAGACCAAGAGAGAACGGGTTATTGCCACCTTGTTATTAGCACTGGCGGTACCATGTTCGGCTCAGCTAGGTGTAATTCTCTCGTTGCTTTCGAGAAAACCGTTGGCGTTAGTAATCTGGATTACTTTTGTACTTTTAATTTTTCTCATGGTGGGGTATTTGGCAGCTCAAGTTTTACCCGGACAAAGTCCGACCTTTTATATGGAGGTGCCACCGCTGCGCATACCCCAATTAGGGAATGTGCTTACCAAAACCTTGACTCGTGTGCAGTGGTATTTCTTTGAAATAATGCCTATGTTTGTACTATCTAGTGTTCTAATTTGGTTAGGAAAAATCACCGGCTTATTTGATTATGCTGTGTCCGGTTTGGGTAGATTAGTGACTTTCATAGGCCTTCCCTATGAGGCCGGAGCCATGTTTTTATTTGGGTTTTTCCGCCGAGACTATGGAGCAGCAGGTCTATACGATTTAGTAGCCCAGGAGCTTCTTACCACCAGACAATTGGTGGTGGCGGCAGCTACATTGACTCTGTTTGTTCCCTGTATTGCCCAGTTTTCAATAATGATGAAAGAACGCGGGCCGGTTACAGCTTTGGCTATGGCAGGCTTTATTTTCCCGTTTGCTTTTGGGGCCGGCTTTTTCTTAAATATTATCCTTATAGCATTGGGACTGGTATGAGAATAACGACATTTCAAAGGAAGGAGTCCTGACCAATGTTAGGGTTAGGACCTGGACGACGCCAAGAAAGGCATCGTCAAGAAAGAAGTAGAATGAAGACAGTAGTGGATATGAGGCCAGCTGAGGAGGCTGTAGTCAAAACCTTAAGCGCTACCTCTCCGGAGCACTTAAATAAGCTTATGAGCTTAGGAGTGTTACCGGGAACAAAGCTGACCTTATTGCAGCGGTTTCCCAGCTTGGTGCTAAAAGTAGGGGAGACGGTGTTGGCCTTGGACAAAACTGTGGCTCAACTAATTGAAGTGGATCAAGACCATGTTATATAAATATGTAACTAATAATGATGGAAACCAAGGTGTCGGCAGGAAATTACCTACTTATAGCGAATATAATAACTGTTATTCCTTTAGACTTATTTAAGTACAGGCTATGAGTGGTTGGTCTAGATATAAGAAATACCTGGGAATTCCCAGGCGTTTCTTATAGGTATTAGCTTAAAGTAAAAGGACCTAATGAATATAGTTTCTTCTGCTCTTTAACCAGTAGATCGTAAAGACTGATGTCCAATAGGTTACATAGCCCGGCTAAGTAAAAAAGAATAGTGCCAAGTTCTTCCTCCACTTGTTCACGGCAGTTGACACACAACTCACCTTCCAAGTGGGTGGAAAGAAAACGATCTGCTTCACCTAAACTAGCTTCAGCTGGGATGCGTTGTTTACTTCCTTGGATTTCGATACATCCGCAGCAGGTTACGCTTTTAGCTACGGCTCGGTTTGTCCGAGCGGTAGCTTCTTGAAGCTTCGATAGAACATCTAAAATACTTCGGTGTCGCAAAAGACATTTACTTACGGAATCTTGAAATTCCAAACAGATGAGATCCTTCATGCCCAAGGCCCCACCCCTTCCTTGAGCCCATTATATCTTTGGCTCGGCCATGTGTCAACGCAGGTTTCATACCAGTTACCAAATACCTTTTAGACAGGGTTTATACCCTGTGTTATCAATTGACACACTTTAGGGCCTGTGATATAATTTAAATCTTGACACGACCCTTTCGTTGTGCTAACATCTATATGTATTGTAGTTTGTGGGAGGCGGATCTATGTTCAAAGTAGGCGACAAGGTGGTCTACCCCATGCACGGAGCTGGGGTGATTGAAGTCATCGAAGAACGGGAATTTTTAGGGGAAAAACGCCAGTACTACATTATGCGAATGCCAATCGGAGACATGAGGGTGATGGTGCCTACGGATTCAACTGAAGAGGTGGGACTAAGGCAGGTCATGTCAGCCGAGGACGCAGATAAAGTGCTGGATATATTACGCAGCGAAAGCACCAAAATGTCTAACAACTGGAACCGCCGCTATCGGGCCAATATGGAGAAAATAAAAAGCGGCAGTGCATTTGAGGTGGCCGAAGTGGTGCGTAATCTAATACAGCGGGATATGGAAAAAGGTCTCTCCAGTGGTGAAAAGAAAATGCTCGATAGTGCCCGGCAGATTTTAGTGAGCGAGCTGGCTTTGGCCAAAGATCTCGACGAGGAAGAGGCTGAAAACCTTGTAGACCGGTTAGCTGCAATCTAGATCGGTGGTCAGCAGAGCTCTGACCGCCTTTTGCTTTATTACGGCTGCCAGCATATTTGATACTATGAGTTTATCGGGGTTTATTAATCCATCTACTCGATTATACTAGAAAGTAATACCTGAAAAAAGAGAGTTGGGGACGAACCATCCATTGCCAAGAGATGATCAGGTACGTTATACTGTAAAAGTAAGAGGTGGAAAGGGGGTGTGCCAGGTGTTTAGGGGACTTATGCAGGCTTTCCTTGCACTTTTGGGCATCTTCGTTGGGTACGAACTGGCGCTAATTGGTGTCCCTGTGTTGACTACGGTCTTAGGTATCACCCTAAGTGCATCGATTTATATTAGCTTGCTGGTGTTTGGTGGGATTACCGGTGGAATTATTTTTTATTTTCTTGCTCCCCCTATAATTGGACGACTCAGTAAGTTAATGGAGTGGATTGAGTGCCGGCTGCAGAGGATGCCGACTACGGATATTGTTGCCGGTTTTGCAGGCTTATTAGCCGGTTTACTTATTGGTAATTTAGTTAGCTTGCCTTTTGGACGCTTACCGGTGGTAGGGCCGTTTATTCCGGTGCTGGCCATTATCGCTTTTGGTTATGTAGGCATGAATGTAGCTGTAAAGAAAAAAGAAGATCTATGGGGATTTATAGCTGCACTACCACGTTTTGGCCGTGATAAAGATAAGGACAAGACGTCTGAACAACCGGAAGGCAGAGCAATTGCACCTAAGGTTTTAGATACCAGTGTAATTATTGACGGACGGATTGCCGACGTGGTCAAAAGCGGTTTCTTAGAAGGCCCGCTCGTGATACCTAACTTTGTTCTTCAGGAGCTGCGTCATATTGCGGATTCGTCGGATACCCTCAAGCGGAACCGAGGACGTCGAGGCTTAGATATTTTGAACCGCATTCAAAAGGAATTGGATGTAGAAGTTATTATTTCCGATAGGGATTATGATGATGTGGTTGAAGTAGATTCCAAATTGCTGCGTATTTGCCAGGATCTAAAGGGTAAGATCCTTACCAACGACTATAATCTGAACAAAGTGGCTGAACTTCAGGGTGTTCAGGTATTGAATCTTAACGAGCTGGCTAATGCTGTGAAACCAGTTGTTTTACCGGGCGAAGAAATGGTAGTGCATGTGATTAAAGATGGCAAGGAAACTGGCCAAGGGGTAGCTTACTTGGACGATGGCACTATGATTGTTATAGACGGTGGACGTCGTCATATTGGCGAGACCATTGGGGTGCTGGTGACCAGTGTGCTACAGACGGCAGCCGGCAGAATGATTTTTGCTAAACCGAAAGCAGCGGTAGAAAAAGCAATGTAATATGGTAGATAAGGCGGCCGCAAGGTCGCTTTTTTTATTGAGTTAGCGGCGATCAAGGAGGATTAAGGTAGTTTTTCGGCGAATTGCTTTGCAGGAAAAATTTCCTCATCCATCCATTGGATAGGTTTTGTTATTCGTAGGCTACCATGAATTACCGCTAATAAGAGTTGCTTAAAGGAGAATAATGTTGTGGGAAAAACATATGCCATAGTGACTGCCGCTGGCAGCGGTCGGCGTCTGGGAAGTAAAATACCGAAACAATACCTGTCACTGGCCGGTAAACCACTTGTAGTGTACTCATTGGAAACGCTAAATAATTATTCAAAAATAGACGGCATTGTTTTGGTGGTGGGAGCCGGTTGGGAAGATACCGGTTACCGATTAAAAGATCAGTATGAAATTACTAAGCTTACAGCAGTGGTAACAGGCGGATCCACACGACAGGCATCTGTTTACCGGGGGCTACAGGCGCTGCCCGAAAATACTGAAATAGTTTTGATCCACGATGCTGCTCGGCCGTTTATTACCGGTGAACTTATCGGACAGATGGTAGCTGCTGCTCGGCGTACTGGAGCGGCTGCTCCGGCGTTACCGGTGAAGGATACCATCAAGGTGGCTGATTCCAATGGGTTAGTGCATTCATCACCGGACAGAAGTTGCCTCTTTGCCGTACAAACCCCTCAGTCGTTTGTATGTTCAATAATTTTAGAAGCCCATGAGAAGGCGGCCAAAGAAGGGTTTACCGGCACCGATGATGCTATGTTGGTGGAATGGATGAGTCTACCGGTGGAACTGGTTGTTGGCGACGAGCAAAACATAAAAATAACTACATCTTTGGACCTGAAGTTGGCCGAACTGCTCGTTAGGAAATAAAGGAAGGTGCCATTTATGCGCATAGGGATAGGTTTTGATGTGCACGCTTTTACCGTTGGTCGCCCGTTGGTGTTGGGCGGAGTAAAAATTCCATATAAGTTGGGGTTAGCTGGGCATTCCGATGCCGATGTACTATTGCATGCTGTGGCCGATGCTTTACTGGGGGCAGCAGCTGAGCATGACCTGGGCTATCATTTCCCTGATACGGATTCTACATGGGCTGGAATATCGAGTGGAAAAATTTTGGAACGTGTAGGTGAGATTATCGGTCAGAGGGGCTACCGCATCGTAAATGTCGATAGCGTGGTGATTGCCCAGAGACCTAAATTGAGTCCTTATATTGAGGAAATGCGTTTGGCTATAGCCTCTGCGTTGAACGTAACAGCTGCTCAGGTATCGGTAAAAGCCACTACCACCGAAAAGCTCGGTTTTACTGGACGTGGTGAGGGTATTGCTGCTAAAGCCATTTGTTTACTGGATTAGGAGCAGCAGGCTGTTTTAGCCGGCATAACAAATAATGTATAAAAGTTGGCGCCTTGGTTATACTTAAAATGTAGGCTGCGGTCCTACATTTTTGTTTTTAAACTGACATTGTTTTGGCAGTGTCAAAAGGAGGTAGCCATGAAAACCAAGGCGTATCTTGGTGTTACCGTGGGTATCCTTATGGCAGCTTTACTCTTGTCTGGCTTTGCGATTCATACTTGGGGTAAGCAGGCGCCACTGGTAGCAGTAACAACCCCAGGAAAAAGTAGCAATCAATGCGAACCGGTAATGCTACGTTGGGGTAAGGACCAAGATCAGAATTTGGTAGAGGTATTGGTGAACAATTCTGTAGTGCTGCGGATCCGAACAGCTGCCGGGGGTTACAATGCCTGGCAGCGAGGGGAGTTGGTAGTGGCAAGATTAAGAGCAGCTTTGGCTGAGGGTATAGATGCCAATAGTATCTTGCCTGGATTTGAGAACCAAGAGGTAGTGGTTCTAGCCGGGACCAGGTTGTTGGTTACGGTGGATAAAGGGAGCGTTGAGGCTAATAACACCCCGGCTCCATACTTGGCACTTAACTGGGCTAACAATATCCGCGCTAGTTTAGGTCTTGAACCCTTGGAACCGGAGCAAGCATGGCAGACGTTTAGCCGAGGTAAGACAGCACTTACTGCTAGAGCTTCCTGGTATGGGCCTAGATTTCATGGCCGTCGTACGGCCAGTGGAGAAGTGTATAATCAGGAAGTATATACTGCTGCTCACCGAACCTTGCCGTTCGGGACATTGGTGTTAGTGACTAATCCAGCCTCCGGCAAATCGGTGCTTGTACGCATAAACGACCGCGGTCCTTTCATAGCAGGGCGAGGCATCGATCTGTCTCGGGCAGCTGCTAGAGCCATAGGCATGGAAGAGGCCGGAGTAGCCGATGTCCAGATAACCGTCATAAGACAGTAAACCGCTACTGAGGCACATAAATAACCGGCAGCTGAAATTTTGTGCATATTTTCCGGCAGGTACTTGGAAGTGCCTGCCGTTTTTTGGCTTTGTCTGTTACTAAACCAAACTGCATGGTATAATGAAGAAGATTAGACCCAAGGGAGGCCGCTACTTTTATGAATCAAGTGCGTGTTAGATTTGCACCTAGCCCAACCGGATTGTTAAATTTAGGAGGAGCGCGAACAGCGCTTTTTAACTGGCTGTTTGCCCAAGCTTATGATGGCACATTAATTTTAAGAAGCGAAGATATCGATCAGGAACGTTCTTCGGTTCAAGCCGAAGAGTCAATTATGGCCGATCTTGCCTGGCTGGGTATTAGCTGGGATGAAGGTCCTGATAAGGAAGGCCCCTATAGCCCCTACCGGCAGTCAGAACGGTGCGATGTGTACGCACGTTTTGTGAAGCGGCTAATTGACGACGGGTTTGCCTATCAGTGCTTCTGTAGCGAGGAGGACCTGGCTGAACAACGGCGGGAAATGTTGTCGCATGGAGAGACTCCACGCTATAGTGGTCGATGTCGCAACCTGACCGACGAAGACCGGGCTCGGCTGACTACCGACGGAAGAACGCCGGTGGTGCGTTTTCGGGTACCGGGAGGAAAGAGGATCGAGTTTACTGATTTAATCCGGGGGCAGGTGGAATTTAGCAGTGAACGCATGACCGACTTTATTATTGTAAAGGCGGACGGCTTACCTACGTATAATTTTGCTGTGGTTCTTGACGACCATCTTATGGGTATTACCCATGTAATTCGGGGTGATGAGCATTTAGCTAACACAGCTCGGCAGCTTTTATTGTACGAGGTGCTGGGCTGGAGACCGCCACAATTTGCTCATCTGCCTTCGCTTACTGACGAGGAGGGTCGTTTGTCGGCTACCGTTGGCCTAGATACAGTTGATGAATACCGTAAGCGTGGCTACTTACCGGAAGCAATGGCGAACTTTCTCCTTCTCCTGGGATGGGAGAAACCGGGAAAGGCTACTTTTTCCTTGCAAGAAGCAGGGCAGGATTTCCGGCTGGAACAAGTAAATAAAGAATCGGTGATGTTTAGTCCTGACAAGCTGCGCGAAGTTAACGCCTATTATCTAAAGAAGAGTTCTCCAGAACGTGTGTTAGAACTAGCACTGCCACATTTACAACAGGCAGGTTATGTTAACGATCCCACTCCTGACGAGCGCGTCTGGCTTTTGCAGTTGGCTGATGCTATGCGGGGCGAGCTCAGCGAGGTGGCCGAGATTAGTGATAAAGCATCATTCTTCTTTCAAACAAAGGTGGTGCCCCAAAACAAGAGGGCGCGGCAGGTGCTTAAAGAAGAACAGGTTCCAACAGTATTTGCTGCTTTTGAAGAACGCATGGACAACTTGCCCGAGTTTAAGGCGACATATATCCGCTCGGAGCTGCGGCAGTTGTGCAAAGATCTAAATCTTACCACTCGGCGTGTATACCTTCCTTTGCGGATAGCACTCACAGGACGATTACGAGGGCCGGAAATGTTTCAGATAATTACACTTCTTGGACGGGAACGTGTTAAAGACCGCTTACAGACAGCGCGGAAGTTTGGCGTCCACAACGTCTAGAAAGGAGAATGACCGATGGCACTTGTGGTGCATGATACCTTGACTAGGAGCGAACGCGAATTTGTCCCCCGTGATCCGGGTAAAGTGAGCATTTATGTGTGCGGTGTTACTCCTTATAACTACTGCCATATAGGGAACGCTCGTCCTTATTTGGTTTGGGATGTTATTAGGCGCTATTTGTCCTATAAAGGTTATTCAGTTCGCTACGTCCAAAATTTTACCGATGTGGATGACAAGATCATAAAACGAGCCAATGAAGAAGGCATCAGTGCTCTTGAGGTAGCTGACCGTTACATCAAAGAATACTTTTATGACATGGATGCCTTGGGCATTAAGAGGGCTGATGTGTATCCACGGGTCACGGATCATATTCCTGATATCGTTGCCATGGTGG
Organism: Bacillota bacterium; assembly: GCA_012839445.1. Lineage (GTDB taxonomy): Bacteria > Bacillota > DTU030 > DUMP01 > DUMP01 > DUNI01. The sequence continues at coordinate 3,491 of DUNI01000110.1, read as the reverse complement.
AAAAACTAATAGAAACGGGAAACGCATATGTATTAGATGGTGACGTGTATTATTCGGTGGAGAGTTTCCCCGAGTATGGTAAGCTTTCCGGACGTAGTTTAGAGGACTTAAAAGCCGGGGCCAGAGTTGAGGTGGACGCCCGCAAACATCACCCTATGGACTTTGTCCTTTGGAAGGCATCGAAAGAAGGCGAGCCTGCTTGGGACAGTCCTTGGGGACCCGGAAGACCGGGATGGCATATCGAATGCTCTGTTATGTCACTAAAATACTTGGGACCGGGTTTTGATTTTCACGGTGGGGGATCAGACTTAGTGTTTCCTCACCACGAAAATGAAATAGCTCAATCAGAAGCAGCTACAGGTACTGCCTTTGCTCGCTACTGGGTGCATAACGGGTTTATTAATATGGGCGGCGAAAAGATGGCTAAGTCAGTGGGTAACGTGACCCGAGTACGTGATATCGTGAAAGAATACCCAGGGCCGGCCTTAAGATATTACATGCTATCCACTCATTATCGTAGCCCGATAGATTTTAATATGGAGGATATGCCAGCCGCCCAGCGTGGATGGGAACGGTTGCGCAACTTGGAGGAAAACCTTGATCGCGCGTTAGCAGGCCAAGAAACAGCGATGCCTCAGGACTTGTCATCGAACGCACGTGAGTTTTTAAGTAAGTTGGCTGAGTACCGGAGTGCTTTCGAAGTTGCCATGGATAGCGATTTTAACACAGCCCAAGCGTCAGGGGTTTTGTTTGACCTGGCTCGAGATCTTAATAGCTATTTGGCGGCAGGAAATATAACCGGCGAGCGGGCAGCAGTGTTGGCGAAAGGACGCGATTTGTTCCTTTCTTTAGGTGAGGTGTTGGGCCTTACCGGTGTAGATGAGGGAGGACAGGACAGGGTTATGGTGGATGGTCTGGTCCGGCTGGTGGCCGAACTTCGGCAGGAAGCTCGGGCACGCAAAGACTATGCTACTGCTGATCGGGTGCGCGACCGTCTGGCTGAACTGGGCATTGTTCTCGAAGACACTTCAGCTGGACCTCGCTGGCGGTATAATTAGAATAATTAAAGGAGGCGGTAGCTATGATGGTAAAACTGCTTAATCACACTCCCAATCCTGAACGTACTGTAGCTGCGGCGGCTCGGCTGTGTTATTCGGCCACCGGTGCAGCCGGCCTATTTGAAGGGATGACCGACGAACAAGTGGCCAAACTCCTAAAGCATTTGGTGCAAAGTGGGCATGAGTCACCCACAGAGCATGTTACCTTTACCTTTGCCATTGAAGGCGTAAGCCGTTCTTTGTCGCACCAACTGGTAAGGCATCGTATTGCTTCTTACTCTCAGCAATCACAACGTTATGTGCGAGAAGAGCAATTTGATTTTATTATTCCGCCTAGCATTAGTGATAAACCGGCGGCCAAGGATAAGTTTTTAGAAACCATGGCTACGATCCAACAGGCGTATAATGAGTTGGTGGAAGTGGTACCGGCTGAGGATGCTCGTTATGTTCTCCCTAATGCCTGTGAGACAAAATTGGTGGCTACTTTTAATTGTCGTAGTTTGTATAATTTGTTTTGTTTGCGCTGTTGCCACCGGGCCCAATGGGAGATCCGTGCGTTAGCATGCGAAATGCGAAAACTGGTGCGAGAGGTAGCACCGGTGCTGTTTGCTTTGGCTGGGCCTAGCTGTGAAACCGAGGGCGTTTGTTACGAAGGTCGCTTTTCTTGCGGTCGGGCGCCGACTGTAAGTCATAGAGGTTCTGGTTCAGGCGTAAAATAAGAAAGTACAAAGACAACCTGCGTTGGAGCCGAGGGTGGTGACACAAGTGGGACAAGACGAACTGATTTGGGGCCGAAATGTGGTGGTAAGTGCATTGAAGGCCGGCAGAGGCCTTAATCGGATTTTCATTGGGGCACAAAGGGGACGTGATCTGGCTGTTATCCGCAAGCTGGCTAAAGAACGTCGGATACCGGTAGAGAACGCTAACCGACAACAACTGGATCAGCTTACCGATAATGCCAAACATCAAGGAGTAGTGGCTTTTACGGCTCCGCGTTCCTATGTTGATATACCGGAGATTTTAGCACGGGCTAAAACCGCAGGAGAGCCGCCGCTGGTACTGATGTTGGCCCACGTAGAAGATCCGCGCAATTTAGGTGCCGCTGCTAGAACTGCAGCTGCCGCCGGTGCCCACGGGATTATTATCCCTGTACGCCGAGCTGCCCCCGTTACCGGAGTAGCTGAAAAAGCTGCTGCAGGAGCGTTGGATAAAATTCCAGTAGCACGGGTGGTAAATCTTACCCGTTGTCTTCAGGATCTAAAAGCTGCGGGTTTGTGGGCAGCAGGAGCAGATATGCAAGGTGAGCAGCTGTATTTTGAGGCTGACTTAACTGGCCCACTGGTATTAGTGGTAGGAGGGGAAGACAAAGGTTTGGGGCGATTGTTGGCTAGCGAGTGCGATTTTAGAGTGCGTATTCCCATGGATGAGAAAGTAGCATCGCTAAACACTTCGGTGGCTGCCTCGTTGTTGCTGTATGAGGTAGTGCGTCAGCGCATGCAAGCGCATTAACAATCCAAACCCACCCGTTAGATAGCCGCCGTGCTTGACGGGCTAAGCGTTAGAAGACTATAATATAAGCGTTGGGACAACCCTAAAGTAGTATGGCAACCTAGTTGGATGGAGGCGAGGCTAGTGACCATGGGTGCCGCACAAGAAGTGTACTGCGATCTAGCAGAGATCCAGGATGAGGAGCTGGTATCCAAGGCCCGTGATGGTAGTGAGGTTGCCTTAGAAGCCCTGCTTAATAAGTACAAGAATTTTGTTCGGGCTAAGGCGCGTTCGTATTTCTTGGTGGGAGCAGATAGGGAAGACATTATTCAGGAGGGAATGATCGGTCTTTACAAAGCAGTGCGGGATTACCGCGCTGACAAGCTATCTTCCTTTCGTGCATTTGCGGAGCTTTGTGTAACCCGCCAGATAATTACCGCGATCAAAACTGCCACACGACAGAAACACATTCCTCTTAATTCATACGTATCTTTAAATAAACCTATTTATGATGAGGATTCAGATCGAACTTTAATGGATGTTATCTCCGGAGTTCACATAAGTGATCCGGAAGAACTGGTCATTAATCGGGAAGAGTTCAATGATATCGAGAGTAAGATGGCTGAGATTCTCAGTGATCTGGAATGGCAAGTGTTGGTTTCGTATCTTGAAGGACGAAGTTACCAAGAAATAGCAGTGGAGCTTGACCGACACGTGAAATCCATTGATAATGCTCTTCAGCGGGTAAAGCGTAAACTAGAGAAATATTTGGAAAAACGTGCCGAAGAACAGGTTGGTTGACTTTAGGTCCTAGACAAGGTATTATATTACTGCATGTTTTTTACCATTGATAAAGTCAACCAACCTGTTCTTCGGCACGTTTTTCCAAATATTTCTCTAGTTTACGCTTTACCCGCTGAAGAGCATTATCAATGGATTTCACGT
>DUNI01000109.1 GCA_012839445.1 Bacillota bacterium | reverse complement strand
CTTAGGGCTGGGGTAATTCCGGTAACGTGAAACCAGGTTGCTCCCTCAAGTATTTCGTTCCAGTTAAACTCTTCGGGGTTAGCTTCTGCTATGGAAGAAGCAGCCCGGTCGTATACAATTCTGGACGGTCTTTGTGCCGCTCCAATTTCCTGAAAATAAATACCTAGGCGTGGCCCACCACGGACAATGTATTCTGTGTTTACGCCAAAACGACGGAGATGGTTAACAGCTGCTTGCCCCATAAGATTATCGGGAACTTTGGTTACATAGTGGGCATTTAAGCCATAATTAGTCAAGGATACAGCCACATTGGCTTCAGCACCGCCATATGTTACATCTAAGCTCTCTGCTTGAACAAACCGTTTGTGATTTGGGGGAGTAAGTCTGAGCATGATTTCGCCGAAAGTAACTACTTTTTTAGACATATTAGTGCGTGCCTCCTGAATCAATTTTTGTCTAGTTATTACGAGCAGCTTTGATCAAAGCAATAAACTCTTTGGCTTTAGCAGTAATGCTTTCGTAATCGCCAGTCTTAGCCCCTTTGGTCAACTGACCGCCTACACCTACCGCAACCGCTCCTGCTTTTATCCAGTCAGAAACGTTATCTAGACTTACACCGCCGGTGGGGCAAAACGGAACATGAGGCAGCGGGCCTCTAATGGCTTTAATAGCGGCTGGTCCACCTAAACTACCAGGGAAAAACTTCACGACATCGGCCCCGAGTTCCATGGCTTTTGTGATTTCGGTGATGGTGTAAGTACCGGGCATTATTATTTTGCCGTAGCGGTGGGTTAGTTTTATGGTATCGGGATTTAGGTTGGGACAAACGATGAATTCAGCTCCAGCTAGAATGCAAGCACGGGCTGTTTCGGAATCAAGGACTGTTCCCGCTCCCACTAGAATTTCTTTCCCTGGATAGGCTTTTACTAGTTCTTTGATTACGTCTACAGCACCAGGTACGGTCATGGTAATCTCAATCGCCTGGATGCCACCTGCTTTACAGGCTTCAGCTATCTTGAGAGCCTGATCGGCACTTTCGGCCCGAACGACGGCGATAATGCCACAATCGATGATGCGTTTGAGATTTTCTACCTTTTCATACAACTATGCGCCCTCCTCTACTTTTTCACCAATCTATTCTGCTGCCTTTATTTCATGCCCTTGGTAACCAAGAGCAGCCGAAATCTTCATGCCAGCTTGTCGCACTAGCTTCGAGCACTCATCGATCTTACTTTCTGTCATGGTCATAGCTAGGCCGGAAACACTACAAGCTGCTACAGCTTGGCCTGTGTGGTCGAAAACAGGGGCTGCCACGCAGCGAATCCCAGGTTCGTTCTCTTCTAGGTCGCAGGCATAGCCACAATTTCGTACATGTTCCAATTCTTCTCGCAGTTTTGCCGGGTCAGTTATGGTACTGGGGGTGCGTTGCTTTAATCCTCGAGCAATTATATTTTCGACATAACTTTCTGGCATGAATGCTAACAAAGCTTTCCCCACTGCAGTACAATGCAAAGGATTACGGGCCCCTATCCTGGAAGCCATCTTTACCGGACCCGGATACTCAACCTTTTCTATATAAACTGCTTCTAAATCCTGAAGTATTACTAGATGGGCTACTTCGCAACTGGCCTCCATCAATCGCTTAAGATGAGGACGAGCAAGTTCTCTAAGTTCCAGACGCTCTAGCACTGTGGTGCCAAGCTCTACCAGTTTAAGGCCAAGGGTGTAGCGCTCTGTTCTTGGATCTTGTTGCACATAGCCTCTTCGCGCCAGCGTAGTTAGGGTACGATACACACTACTTTTATGTAAGCCCATCTGCGCTCCAATTTCAGTCACTCCAAGTGGTTCTTTTGATTGCTGTAAAATATTTAGCATTATAAGAGCACGATCTACCGATTGCACTATATTAGTCTCCGCCACTTCCGACACTCCCTATTTTGACAACTTAAGAAACTAAATAAATTTACGATATACCTCCTAAGTTTGTTGCGTAGTACGCAACATTGTTTCAATTCCTACTAATTGTATTCTCTGCCTTTTCGGTAATTCCTCCTTCGGTGAGGAAATTCATTTACAAATATTATTTATCTCGAATATTATTAGTTCCTATAAACTGCTATTAATGATTGATATGCTTGGTATCTCATGTATAAATCTGACCATTTTCTCCATAAAGTACTTTTGTTTGCTTTTGCCCTGAAGAGCTTATTTTTGTTTAGAAGCAACGTGCAACAGCGTTTCTTAATACGCAATGCAGACAATGTTATCCAGTGCCTTATGGTTTAAGTTAGCAAATGGATTTATTTTTGGAAGATATTTTATTACCGGTGTTGACTTTCAGGATAATCTGGAGTAATATGGTCTTGAATGAAAGGTGTTGGAAAGACAATGGAGATTATTAAACGGCACACTGACTATGCTTTTCGATCCTTGGTCTATCTAGCTTCTTTACCAGGCCAAGTTATTGCAGCTAGGGAAATCGCGGATTCACAGGATGTACCGGTGGAGTTTCTTCAAAAGATAATGCAACGCTTTGTCAAGAATGGTATTGTTAACTCGCACCGAGGAGCTCAGGGAGGGTTTTCGCTAGCCAAAAATCCAGCCGGCATTACTGTGCTTGATATTATAGAAGTGATGCAAGGTCCGGTAGTGATGAATCGTTGTTTACTCGGCAAGGATGGCTGTCCCCGCGCACCTAAATGTCCATTGAAAAACAGTTGGATCGATGTGGAAGAAAAACTGGCTGCTTATTTTGACGGCATTACCTTAAAAGATTTGGTGGATGAAGTGCACGCAATCGACTAGCTACTAGCTTTGGTAAGATACTTAAAGGAGGTGACCGCGCCCTAAATTGGACCAATATAGTCGTGTTATAGGAAGAATAAGGTGAATTTGGGAAGGAGGACCCTATTAATGTTTTGTTATCAATGTGAGCAAACTGCCGGCGGAACTGGCTGCACAAAAGTTGGTGTATGTGGAAAGAACGAGGACGTAGCTTCGCTGCAAGATGCTTTGATCTATGCCTTAAAGGGCATCGCCGCTTATGCCTATCATGCACGGGAACTGGGAGCTGTTGATGAAGAGGTGGACGCTTTTCTCGCTGAAGCACTCTTTACCACTCTTACTAATGTAAACTTTGATCTAGAAAATCACATTGAGCTGCTTCTTAAGGCTGGTGAAATAAACCTAAAGGCAATGGAACTTCTGGATAAAGCCAATGTGGACCGCTTTGGCATTCCTGAGCCAGCCAAGGTTAACGTTGGTACCAAGGCCGGCCCTGGCATCTTGGTAACTGGCCACGACTTCCTTGATTTATATGAACTATTAAAGCAAACTGAAGGTACCGGCATTAACGTTTATACCCACGGTGAAATGCTCCCTGCCCATGCTTATCCGGAACTAAAGAAATTTAAGCATCTGGTTGGTAACTATGGTAGTGCCTGGCAAAATCAAAAGAAAGAATTCGATGAGTTTCAAGGTGCAATTCTTGGCACTACCAATTGCGTTCTCATTCCAAAAGAATCCTATAAAGACAGGATGTTCACCTGCGGTATTGCACGGCTACCGGGCGTTGAACACATAAAAGACCGTAACTTTAAGCCAATTATTGAAAAAGCGTTATCTCTGCCGGCACTTTCGGATAACGCCGTTAGTTCTACTATGACCGGTTTCCATCATCAGCCTGTCCTAGCATTAGCCGATAAGATTGTTGAGCTAGTTAAAGCCGGTAAGATTCGCCACTTCTTCTTAGTGGGTGGCTGCGACGGAGCTAGACCGGGTCGTAACTATTACACTGAGTTCGTAGAGAAACTGCCCAAGGATACTATTGTTCTTACCCTGGCCTGCGGTAAGTACCGCTTTAACCACTTGGATCTGGGTGAAATCGACGGTATTCCGCGTCTTCTCGATATGGGCCAATGCAACAACGCTTACTCTGCTATCCAAGTAGCAGTGGCTTTGGCTAAGGCTTTCGATTGCGGTGTCAATGACTTACCGCTTAGCATGAACATCTCTTGGTTTGAGCAAAAGGCGGTAGCTATCCTATTTACGCTCTTGCACCTGGGCATTAAGAACATTCGTCTTGGCCCCACCCTACCTGCTTTTGTCACCCCAAATGTACTCCAGGTCCTGCAAAAGAACTACAATATTCAACCTATCACCACTGCCGAAGAAGACATCCAAGCCATGCTCAGCTAAAGGCACTGCATCTTAATATGGAAGGCCCCTTCCAATGAAACATTGGAAGGGGCCTCTGTTACGTTCATCGGATGACCCAGATATGTTCTAGTGTTGGATCCTCCATGCCTTGAAGCCAGGCCTGTTTTTGTTTTAGCTTGTTTATATAATCGAGAGTCTCTTCGGTGATAATTTCTCCTGGGCAAATGATGGGAATGCCAGGCGGATAGGCCATGATAAGTTCTCCGCATATCTTCCCGGCCGCTGCTTTAAATTCGTGCGGACGCTTGTCAGCGTAAAAGGCCTCTTTCGGCAGCAAAGCCAATTCGGGAATGCCCGGCAGTAATATTTCCCGCTCCAACAGCGAGCATTCCGGAAAACGGCGACTAATATCGTGGAAAGCATTTACCAACTTGCGCACACTTTCTTTGTTATCGCCAATGGTAATAAGTGCCAAGACATTCCCTGTATCGGACAGTTCCACTTGCAAACGATAATCATGTCGTAGTATTTCTTCCGCCTCCCGACCAGTAAGACCAATGCCACGCACGTTGATACAGAGCTTGGTAGGGTCAATTCCTGCGCAGCCGGGGCGGCCTATCATTTCGCTGCCAAATACATATATACCCGGAAGACTGTTAAGTTCGTGTCGCACCCAATTAGCCAAGTTGATTGTCCGCCGAAGCATCTTGCCACCATGGAAATAGGCCTGCTTGCGAGCTACATCCAAAGAAGCCAACAACACATAGGAAGGGCTAGTGGTTTGGGTTAGGTTAAATACTGCTTTTACATAGGCCGGATCGAACCGGCTACCTTGTTGAACCACCAAGGAACTTTGGGTTAGTGATCCAAGCATCTTGTGAATGCTCAATGCTGCTAAATCTGCTCCCGCTTCCATGGCCGAAGGTGGCAACAGCGGGTGAAAACTAAAATGGGCTCCATGGGCTTCGTCCACCAACACTGCCATGTTGTAATCATGGACTGTGGCCACAATAGCCGGCAAATCAGAAACCATTCCATAATACGTTGGGTTTAATAGAAACACAGCCTTGGCCTCCGGATAATTTCTGGCAGTATGCTCTACCTGTTCCGATCTTACACCCATGGCAATCCCCAGCTCTGAATCCAACTCGGCTGGCATGTATATAGGTTCAGCGCCGCTTAAGATCAAGGCTCCAAATACTGACTTATGGACATTTCGCGGTAATATAATTTTCTCACCTGGACGGCACGAAGTCATGATCATACCTTGAATCCCAGCTGTAGTCCCGTTAACAATGAAATGAGCAGCGTCAGCTCCAAAAGTTGCTGCCGCTAAATCCTGGGCTTCTTTTATTACTCCTTGCGGGGCAAAGATACTATCTAGATCAGGCATCAAGGTAAGATCTATATTGAAAACACGCCGTCCTAGATACTGTCTTAATTCCTTGAGGCCACGTCCATGCTTGTGACCAGGGACATGAAAAGAAGTAATGTGGGTCTGGGCATACTTTTTCAGGGCGTCGAACAGGGGCGTCTTGTTTTGGTTGATTCTATTAAGACCTCCTTACACAGCCACTCGCAAACCATTCTGAAAAACACCGAAGCAACAACGAAAAGCGCAGGTTACTGAAAATAGCTTCCCCGCGCTTTTGGTTGTACATACAGAAAACTGGCCGTATCGGTTCCTACCCTTATAATCTTTTGTCTAGCAACTCTTATCGACAGCTAACAACCGTCGTCCTGCCTCCTGAGGACAGGCACAACCAGTAAGAATCATGGCCACTTTGAGCTCCTCAGCTAGCTTTTGGTATAACATCTGCACTCCCTCAGCTCCACCACCAAAAGCAGCCCAGACTACGGGACGTCCTACTAAAACGGCATCTGCTCCCAGGGCCAAAAACTTAAGGACATCAGTGCCGGTGCGAACCCCGCCGTCGGCTAAAACGGTGAGACGGCCGCGGACAGCCTCTGCTATCTCGGGTAACACTTCGGCTGTTCCTGGCGTATGGTCTAACGCCCGGCCTCCATGATTGGATACAACAATAGCCTGTGCCCCTGCTTCTTGGGCCAACACCGCCTCATCAGTCGTCATTATTCCCTTAACTATAACCGGTAGCTTGGTACTGCGGCAAATCTTGGCTAAATTAGCTGGACTAAGCGGACTTACCGGCTGTCCTAACAGTCGCATATTGATAAGACCGGCCGCATCTACATCGATACCCACCGCCATAGCCCCTGCTTCTTCGGCCTGACGCAATCGAGTAATAATATCTGGTAACAAACGCGGCTTAATAATAGGAATAGCCGCTCCCTTTGCTGCCTTTGTAGCTTTGATGCTAGCAGCAAAAACTTCCGGATATCCTCCATCACCAGTAAGGGCTATGGTACCGGCTGCCAGAGCCCCTTGTACCTGCACCTGACAAAACTCGTCCTCATCCATACGCCCCTGAAAGTTAATTTTGGTACCGGCCACAGCGGCGCCTAAAACCGGTAACGCCAGCCGCCGTCCCAATATCTCGACTTCAGTCGTGGGAGCACTAACATTATGTAAAGTTCGTAGATTTAACTTTACTTTTTGGAGAGCCTCATAATTATTAATAAACGAGCTGCCGCTGCCAAAACCACCCATACCGGGAATCTCACCGACACAAACACGCCCGTTGCAAATGCGACATAATCTGCAAATACCCTCTAGCTTCTCTTTGGCTTGTTGTCTACATCTGTCCATTTCATATCCTCAGCCCGCTTCAAAATCGGGCCCAGCCTCCCTTCACCCTTTAATATACTGTAATGTAGTCTTTTAACTGTAAGAAACGTTTCTCACCGATGCCTGATACATTCTTAATATCTTCAACCTGGCGAAACGGTCCGCTATTGGTACGATAATCGATTATCCGTTGGGCCAGAGAAGGTCCGATCCCATTTAATGTTTGTAGTTCTGCCAAACTGGCGCTATTAATATTTATCTTTCCAACATCGCCACCGATAACACCCACTCCACTATCGCTTCCACCCTTACCGGTGGCCGATTGCTCTCCCACTTCGGGAACCCATACTTTTTGTCCATCTATCAACGGCTGAGCTAAGTTAATAGCGTCTAAGTCAGCCTCGGCACTAGCGCCACCGGCAGCAGTAATAGCATCCACCACCCTACTCCCTTCTGGCACATGATAAACACCACTTTTTATAACTGCCCCAGCCACATGAACTACTATCTCTGTTGGCTCCGATTCTGTTTCATTTGAAAGTACCGCAGCACTTCCTGCTCCGCTAAGCTCGTTCCCTGGCGGAGGTTCGATAACCACAGCTTGGCTTACTGGAGCCAACTGTCGCCAATAAACAAACGAAGCTAGAATAATTAACACTGCTGCCAAACCTAATAATAAGTACTGCTGCGTCCGAGTGAGGTTGAACACCCGTTTCACTACACCCCCTACATCTTTTTAACACTATTTGACCTTAAGGCCTATTTTTCCTTCCAAAACTTTTTGATAGGCAGCATTCTCACAAAAAACATCCGGGCCTACCACTCGAGGTAGACCCGGAAAAATATTGTGATCTTAGACTCTGCACTTATCTCTGAGTAACAATGTTGACCAATTTGCCAGGCACGTTGATCACTTTAGCAATTTGCTTGTCTTCTAGCTGTGCTTGCACTTTAGAGGACTGCAAAGCCAGTTGCTCCACTTCTTTATCTGTGCTCTCTACAGGCACCTTCAGCCGATCCCTAAGGCGACCATCAACTTGAACTACTATGGTAAGTTCTTCGGCCTTAAGAGCCGCGTTGTCCCACTCGGGCCATCCTTGCAGATGAATACTATCGCTGCGTCCGATTTGATGCCACAACTCTTCGGTAATATGAGGAGCAAAGGGTGACAACAATAGCAACAGATTCTCCAGCACTTCCTGCAGCACTGCATTGTTTGGCTGCTTAGAATCTACAGAATCAAGGTAATGATACGTTTCATTCACTAGCTCCATAATAGCAGCAATAGCGGTATTGAAGTTGAAGCGACCTTTCACGTCCTCGCTTACCTTCTTAATTGTGCTGTGTAGTTTGCGTCTGAGATCGCGTTCCGGCCTATTTAGTGGCATCTTGGGGCTTTCTTCGGAGAAAATGTGTTTATATTCCCGGACCAAACGCCAGACCCGGTTTAAAAAGCGCCATGACCCTTCTACACCGTGATCTGACCACTCAAGATCTCTATCTGGTGGTGCAGCAAACAGAATGAACATACGAGCTGTGTCTGCCCCATACTTAGCAAAGATCTCTTCCGGGTCCACTACGTTACCCTTAGACTTGGACATTTTGGTGCCGTCTTTAATTACCATGCCCTGAGTAAGAAGGTTCGTAAAAGGCTCCACAGCGTCAGTTAGGCCTGCATCGTGCAATACTTTGGTAAAGAAACGCGAGTATAGAAGGTGCATTACCGCATGCTCCACTCCACCGATATACTGGTTCACCGGCATCCAAGCATCGGCAGAATCTTTACTAAAGGCTTCCTGATCATTATTAGGATCACCGTAACGGAAGAAATACCAAGAAGAACAAATAAATGTATCCATGGTATCTGTTTCACGTCTGGCCGGCCCACCACAATCTGGGCAAGTGGTTTCCACAAAATCCTTTATATGGCTAAGCGGTGAAACCACACCCGGATCAAAGGTCACATTTTCAGGCAACAGTACTGGCAGATCTTCTTCCGGTACAGGAACTGTTCCGCACTTCGAGCAATATACAATAGGTATGGGAGCACCCCAGAAACGTTGACGGGACACCAACCAATCCCTCAGCCGGTAAGTAACGGTGGGTTTTCCCCAACCTTTCTCAACAAGGTAAGAGTTGATTTTTTCCTGGGCTTCTTCATTTGGAATACCGTTAAATGGTGCGGAATTTACTAACACACCCGGCTCCACATAGGCTTCCGTCATGTCCTCGGATCGAAGCTCTTCTTCCGGCGGTGAAATTACCACTCGAATAGGAAGATCATATTTCTTGGCAAATTCAAAGTCCCGTTGGTCATGGGCCGGTACGCCCATTACTGCTCCGGTACCATATTCCATCAGAACATAATTGGCTACCCAAATCGGAACCTGTTCACCGTTCAAAGGATTGATACAGTACGCCCCTAGGGGCATGCCCTCTTTTTCTGTATCGGCAGCCGTGCGTACAATCTCGCTTTCACGCTGGCATTTATCAACAAAATCAAGGATTTCTTGTTCCTGCTCGCTTCCCCTCACTAATTCCAACACCAATGGATGTTCCGGAGCCAGCACCATAAAGCTAACACCGTAGAGAGTGTCAGGCCGGGTAGTAAAAACGGTAATGCCTTCCTCATGCCCAGGCAAGGTGAAAGTCACGTCAGCACCTACGCTTCTCCCAATCCAGTTTTCCTGCATAATTCGCACTTGTTCCGGCCAGCCCTCTAACAGGTCCAAATCCTCAAGAAGTCTGTCCGCATACTCTGTAATGCGGAAGAACCATTGCTCTAAGTCTTTTTTGATGACTTGGCTGTCACAACGCCAACATACGCCCTCGCTCACCTGCTCGTTAGCCAATACCGTCTGGCACTCTGGACACCAATTCACCGGTGCCTTTCGCTTATAGGCCAGTCCCCGCTTATACATAAGCAAAAATAGCCATTCGGTCCATTTATAATAATCGGGATTACAGGTGGTAATTTCTCGGCCCCAATCATAACTGGTGCCTAAACGTTTTTGCTGCTCGCGCATTTTGGCAATATTATCTTTTGTCCACACCGCCGGATGAATGCCACGCTGCCTAGCTGCATTCTCAGCTGGCATGCCAAAAGCATCCCAGCCCATGGGATGCAATACGTTATATCCTTCCATAGTCTTTACCCTGGCAACTACGTCCCCAATAGCATAGTTGCGGATATGGCCCATATGCAATGCTCCTGAAGGATACGGAAACATCTCCAAGACATAGTAGTTAGGTTTATCGCAGCGATTGGGAACTTGGTAGACATTTTCTTGTTCCCAAATTTGTTGCCACTTCTTTTCTATGCTCTTAAAATCGTACTGATCTTCGAAGGCCAAGACAATCTCTCCTTTCTTTCAACATCTGTTTTAAATACAATAAAACCTCCCGTCCTGGATAAACCAGGGACGAGAGGCTACTATGTACCATCCCGCGGTACCACCCTGCTTGGTAAAGAATTTTGGTGGAGCTGACGGGGGTTGAACCCGTGACCTCTTCCATGCCAAGGAAGCGCGCTCCCACTGCGCCACAGCCCCACATACCTTACCCGCTTCGCACTTTAACTCCGAGGCGAGTTCAGCAACCGCCGCTACCGGTTCACACCTACCACCGGCTCTCTTAAGCTAGGCCAGCCACTTACTACTCCCCATCATTGCTCGCGTATTCACTTGCTACATTGGCCATTATAGCTGAGTTAGCACCTGTTGTCAAGTCTTTGAATCGATGTACCGGTGCATCACCCCACAACCGTTCCAAAGCATAGAACTGGCGGGCTTCTTCACGGAAAACATGTACCACCACGGCACCGTAGTCAAGTAAGATCCAAGAAGCTTCGCCTCGTCCCTCTCGGTGCAAAATGGACTCACCTTGTTCGGCCAGTCTTTGTTCCACGTTATCGGCAATGGCTGCCATCTGTATCTTATTGCTAGCACTGGCAATAACAAAGTAATCCGCAATCAGGGATACAGGGCTGATATCTAATATTAGTACATCGTACCCTTTCTTTTCCGCAGCTGCCGCTGCCGCCAATTGTGCTATCTCCCAAGCCTCCACAAGCATCCTCCTAGCCCACTAAATCCAATCCAACAATAACTGTGATATCGGCTTGTCTTTCTTCCTGCTCCGGCGCACGAATAACTCGAGTGATATTAAGTGACTTAGCCACTTCTTCCACTGCCTCCAGCGACATATCGTAGCTATAGATTATCTCGCTCACATCATAGTCAAAATTAGAAGCATTGCTTACTGTGTTGATAGTATACCCCATACTTTGAAGCTGTCGAGCCACATCTCCTGCTGCTCCGGGACTGCCGCTGCCATTTAGAACTTCTAAGCTAATGGCTCGATTCGCTTCCCGGTTAATACCTAATAGAACCCGAGCCACCTGTTCAGCTACTTGGGCTTCATCCACTATCCAATAGCTAATCTCGTTGATGTAACGGTCAATACCCACCAACATCTCTACTGGCATCGTGCTAAGATTCACACCCCGAGCAGCATTGGCATAAAAAACAATTTGGGCTGCAGTCATATTAGTCTCTACATTATCACTGATAATGCGCCCCAACTCCGGAATTTTAAACAGCGTACTGGCCGAAAACACTTCTTCCGCCAGAGCCCGAACAAACTGTTGCTGGCGCTCTATACGACCCAGATCGCCAGTTGCCCTGTCGCGAAAACGTAGAAACTCTTCCGCCTTTTCACCGTTTAAAACCTGTGGTCCCGCCTCAATATCTATATACAATCCTCCGGCCCGATCCGTATAGTGCATATCTTCGCTGACGTCTATATGAACCCCGCCTAAAGCATCAACAAGATTTCGTAACCCTTGATAATTAATCTTGACATAATAGTGAATCGGTATATTAAGAAGGTTTTCCACTGTACGAATAGCTAAGTCAGTCCCACCATATGCGTGAGCATGACATATCTTGTCCGTTCCCCGCCCAGGAATGGAAACCCGGCTATCACGGGGAATAGACAGCATTCCAGCTTGTTTCTTTTCCGGATCTAACGAAGCCACTATCATCGTGTCGCTGCGTTCTGGTGCTCCACTGTTGGGGTTGTCAACATCCCCCACGTCCAGACCTAATACAAGCACGTTAATAGGTTCATGCTTAGTCGGCTGAGGATGATCTCGTCCGGCCGCCTGACCACCGCCTGGGGTATGCAAGCCGCCTAAGAAAGCATAAAGTCCTGCTGCCACCGCTAAGGTCACCAGTAGTACAGCAGATGCGCAGAATAGGGCGAATTTACGCCAGTTAAACCTTCGTACAACCCGCTTTCTCGTTTGGGTCATATTTTCCCCTCTCCCGTGTGTAAGCTGCTGTAGCAAGCAGTAGACTGTTTCGCGCTTTCATTGTCTGGGGATGAAGTAGCAGTCCCTGCCGAAGAAGATACAAAATGGTATTATCCATGGCTTGAAGAACAGCACGGTTTAGATCTTCATAAGCCAGTGCGCGCAAATCATCGACACCGGGAAACCTGCGACCAGGCTCAATATAATCAGCTAAGTAAATAATCTTGGCCAAGAGCCCCATCTCTTCAGAGCCAAGGGTGTGTACAGCAATCGCAGTCAGAATCTCGGGGTCGTCTACACCGTATTCTTTCCAGGCCAGCAATGCCCCAACCGGTCCGTGTAATAGATCTGGGCACGCCTTCTCAGTATCATTTCTTACTATACCAAAGGCCAAAGCTGTTTGCAACAAAAGATCTTCTTCTAACCCTTTGGCACAATCATGCAATAAACCAGCTAGATAAGCCTTCTTCACCTTACCTCCATGACACTGAGCCAACTTGACCGCCACCTCAGCTACTTCTAAAGAATGCTGATAGCGATGCAGGGGCAATGTTGTTCTAAGTTTGGTTTTCGCTTCTTCATAGCCATGCATAAACTTTAACCACCCTTCACCAAAAACAAAAAGGTCTTCGCGGCTAATGCCGCGAAGACCCCTTTGGTCAATTGTTAGAAGCGGTTCTGCCTTTGGCGAGCTTCATTCACAACAAGCTCTCGCCCGTCCAGCTCTACACCTTGCATTGCTTCCAAGGCTTTCTCCATATCATCCTCCGCAACCTCAACGAACCCGAAGCCACGGGAACGTCCGGTCTCGCGATCTGTAATGATGCGGCTAGCCTGGACTTCTACTCCTGTCTTCTCGGCAAACACCGAAGCTAACTCGTCTTCTGTAGTAGCCCACGGCAAATTGCCAACATAGATGGTTTTCAATACCATCACCTACCCTTTCTGAGGCCAGAAACCTGGAACCTCGAACTCCTCTTATGATTCTACACTTAGTATAGACATTCCTGCTTAGCTGATGCAAATTCTTATCTGTATTTTTCTCCCATACGATAAAGATTGTGTTTGTAAATATAATATTCCACTGACTCGGGCAAAAGATACTTAATTGATTTCCCCCGTCGGACCCTTTGACGAATGTCAGTGGATGAAATGGCCAGTGCAGGTACTTCCACTCGAAAAACCCGGTTGGGATATTTCTCCTGTAGCTGCTGCAGCTGTTCACTAAGCTCGTATCCTGGACGAGTAGCTGCAATAAAATAGCATAATGCCAATAGGTCATCCACATCTTTCCAACCCAAAAGATCTAGGATCGCATCAGCACCGCTTATAAAATGAATCTCGGCACCGGAACCATAGATTGCCCGCAGCGCACGTAACGTATCTATGGTATAAGAAAGGCCTTCACGGTCAAGCTCAATCCGAGAGACTTCAAAGTACTTGTTGGTTATTGTAGCCAAAACTGCCATCAGATAACGATGTTTGGCCTCTGATACTTGGTAATCTTTCTTGTGTGGTGGCAAACGATTAGGCATGAACAACACTGTTTCTAAATTAAACGCTGTTCGAGCTGCCTCAGCAGTAACTAAGTGCCCGTAGTGAATGGGATCGAAAGTGCCACCCATAATACCCAGTCGTACCCCTGCCCCGCCCTTCACCTTTCCTTGCCTCCCAATACCATGATTGGTCTAATGATAACATGGTTTGTGTGGACAAGCTAGGCCCAAATCAAAAAGAACGGCTTTCTGGGCCCGGTCTCCTGGCCCCCGTCATTCCATAAATCCCGGATAATACTCCAGCTCCTGACGGCCAATACGCACCACACTACCCGCCTTGGCACCTGCTTCCACCAAGGCCTTTTCCACGCCCATTCTAGTTATTATACGCTGGAAACGGGCCACTGCTTGTTCCTGACTAAAATCCGTCATGGCCACCAGCCGTTCCAATTCTTGTCCTTCTATAATAAATACACCGTCTTGGCGTCTAATGTTAAAGCCGTCTTCTTTTTCAGTTAGTCGGTAGACAACTTCTTCCGACAATTCCTCAGTCTTTTCCGGAATAGGCAAGCTGCTTATCACATCCAATACATGATATAGAATTTCTTTTAGGCCGTGTCTTGTAATGGCCGAAATAGGAAAGACACGGCGCCCATCAGCAGCTGCTGCTTTCTCCAAACGAAGTAAGTTTGCTTCTCCCTCTGGCAAGTCCATCTTATTGGCTGCCACCACCTGCGGCAACTTAGCCAACTGTTCATCATACAAAGCCAGTTCAGTGTTAATTTGGGCATAATCTGCCACCGGGTCTCTCCCTTCCGTTCCGGCAGCATCCACCACATGAATAAGTACTCGTGTACGCTCTAAATGTCGCAAGAATTCCTGGCCCAGACCGGCCCCTTTATGAGCACCCTCTATTAAACCGGGAATATCGGCTAATACAAAGCTTTCTTGGTCTAACTTCACTACGCCGAGATTAGGCTGTAAAGTAGTAAAAGGGTACCCGGCAATTTTAGGCCTGGCCGCAGTGCATGCTGCCAGAAAAGTAGACTTTCCAGCATTGGGATACCCTACTAACCCGACATCGGCTAGCAGTTTAAGTTCCAGCAACAGCCATCCTTCTTGTCCTGGCTCGCCTTTCTCAGCCAACCGCGGCACCCGGTTTATGTTAGATAAAAAACGGGCATTACCCCGACCGCCGCGTCCACCTTGAGCAGCAATAAACCGTTGGCCATTGTCAGTAAGATCAGCTAATATTTCTTCTGTTTCTGCATCCTTTATCACCGTACCTGTTGGAACACGCACAATAAGATCTGAGGCACCAGCTCCATGCATATTGCTACCTCGGCCATGTTGGCCCCGCTCGGCTTTGAAATGCGCTCGGTAGCGAAAGTCTACCAAGGTATGAAGACCTTCGTCAGCCACAAATACCACATCGCCTCCGCGCCCCCCGTCCCCTCCATTAGGGCCTCCTCGGGGTACATACTTTTCTCGCCGGAAGCTAATGCAGCCGTTACCGCCGTCGCCTCCCTTAACAAAAATTTTCGCTGTATCATAAAACATCGTTATTCTTCACCTGCCGTTTGAAGCTTTACTCTATTATACCCCTAACAAGCTATTAGAAAAACCATCCAGTCCTGGCAAATTAGTCCTACTTAAGCCAAGCTAAGCGTAGGTTGAGGTAACTGAACACGAACCCAGACCATCCCTTCCAGTTCTTCCACCAATATAGTACTGCCCATTTTCCGAGCTTGTTCGCATGGACGGGCTAAAGCTTGAACAGGCAAATCGCCCCGGGCACGTAAAATCAGTTCCAACCCTGTTTCTTCGGCTCTACCACTTCTTATTAATATTTCCTGTGGTCTGAGTGCTGTATCACTTAGCATACAAGTAAATAACTCGCTTAATAGCACTGCCAAATCATCTCCACACGCTACCTGTGACATATCTGTGTTTAATTCCATTCTAAAATCAATGCCCATATCTCGCAAGCGTTGATACCAAAATAGCACCACCAACCCTGCTTCAGGTGGCAGAAGTTTGGTCAAGGTTCGCTCACGGTTAATTTCATAGACTGTCTCGGAAATATACTCCAAAGCACGATCTGTTTTTCTTAGCTGAGCTAATCCACTTAACACCTGTAGATGATTGAGAAAATCATGCCGTTGTACCTGCATAATTCCTACTATATCATTGCTGCTAAGTAGCTTGTTCAGTGATAAAGACAAATGCCCCCAAGCATACTGGCACCCGAACACAATCCCCCCGATGAAAGCACAACTGGAAACAATAGCCCACTGAACAAAAACAATCTTAAATAATTTGGATAAGAAAATGCCAAACATTAATAAGGCAGCACTTAAAATAAGCGTTTCCCCAAACATAAGCTGCCTCATACAATCCCCCCGTCCATATTTTCGGAATTATGGACGTATTCTCCATAGTGTTTCGCTAGTCCTCCTTTTGTATAAAAAAAGCACCCTTGAGGGTGCTTAGTTCTACTTTCCGGCTACCGCTGGCTGAATACTTACTTGTTTGCGTCCGCCGGCTTTATTTTCGTACGTTACTACGCCATCTATCTTAGCAAATAACGTATCGTCCCTACCAAGACCTACGTTATGCCCGGGGTGGATCTTTGTCCCTCTCTGCCGGACCAAGATGCTACCGGCAGTAACAAACTGGCCACCAAATCGCTTTACACCCAACCGTTGGGCTTGGCTATCCCGGCCGTTGCGGGAACTACCTACACCTTTTTTCTTTGCGAATAACTGCAAATCAATAAACATCATGATTCCACCTCCTTAAACCGTACCCGATCTGGATATTGGGTCGCAATATCATGCAGCGCCAGTGCCAAAGTCACCAGAATCGCCTGCGCAGCCGGATTTTCTTCGCTACCCGGCATTAGTATACAGGATAAATAGCCTTCTGTTATTTCCACCTCTGGGTTCAAACCTACATGTTCAGTCAGTCCCAATAAGGCTGCCTGGGTAATAGCAGAAACAGCGGCACAGACAATGTCCTGTCCCTTGGCAGCATAACCGGCATGGCCTTCCACGGCAAAGCCGCTAATATTCCCGTTATCATTATGCCAGAGGCGAATTGTTATCATGGCTTAAACCAAAATATCTTGGATCTCAACCTTAGTATAGCACTGCCGGTGCCCATAACGACGGCGGTAATTTTTCTTGGCCCTGTACCTCATTCCGCGAACCTTAGGCCCTTTGCCTTGTTCAAGCACCTTAGCCGTAACCTTGGCTCCTGAGAGCACAGGATCGCCTATCTTGGTTCCATTTCCATCTGACACCAGCAAGACTTGTTCAAAATCTACTAATTCTTCCGGTTCCTGAGGTAACTTTTCCACCAAAATAATATCACCTTGCTCAACCCGGTACTGCTTACCACCGGTAGCAATCACTGCATACATTTTTCCACCTCCATAGCCCTAATTTCGCCGGAAAAGGCAGTATGCCCAGCCCACTCCGCGCGATACTCTTACCGCACCATTTTAGCACATGATAGCCAACCACGTCAACGAAAACTATTGCTAACAAAATGTAAACCCCGGCTTCTACAAGTGCAAGTAATGGGTATTAGCTTCTGACCCATTTGAAGCTAGTACCCGTGCCTTAGCGTAAGTGCGTAGCACTTTGGTAATCTTAAGTTGCACGGTCTGCCCAACAAAGTCAGCCCCGTTTTCAACATCAATCACAAAACCCTCCACCCGAGCCACCCCATCTTTAGGTTTCGTAAGATGACGCTCATCCACAGTGGTAGTAATAACCTGTCCTTCTCGAACCGGCACGGCTGCTTCCCACAATTCTTTCTTAGAGGTAAGTGGCACAAGAGAAAAGTCATGAGTATGCATGCTCTCTACCCCGCGCACTTGAATAGGGATACCCACATTCTTCTCCAATACCTTCAGGCTCTTGCCCCCCGGGCCAATTAATACCGACGCCACCGAAGGGTGAGCTTCCACCAGTAACGTAGCCACCGGTTGCTGAGCCAGCAAACGATGGATTTCGCGTCGAGCCTTAAGTCCCACTGCCTGTTCAGATAACACCTTGCCTCTGCCTTCACAATAAGGGCATGGCTTTAAGAAAACACTGTCTAAACTGCGGCGCACTTGCTTGCGCGTCATTTCTACCAGGCCTAATTTCGTCAGCCCCAAGACAGTAGCCTTAACCTTGTCGCGTTTAAGCTGTTCCTCCAGGGTTGTCACAACCTGTTTCTTAGCTTCTGGATCTTCCATATCAATAAAATCCACCACAATAATGCCGCCGATATTCCTAAGTCGTAGCTGACGAGCAATTTCCTTAACAGCTTCTAAGTTAGTCTTGAGCACTGTTGCTTGAAGAGAAGTGCTTCCTACGAATTTTCCTGTGTTAACATCAATAGCCGTAAGAGCTTCTGTTTGATCAATAACTATGTAGCCACCACACTTTAGCCACACTTTTCGTCGGAAAGCCTTTTCCACATCAGCTTCTAAAGCATAGGTAAGTAGTAAGTCTTGATCGGGCTCAAAGTACTCAACTCGACTCTGAAGCTCAGGACTCATTATGTTCAGTAGTTCTAATGCCCGCTCATATACCTCTTGGCTATCTACCACAAAACGATCCACATTCGGCGTAAATAAATCACGGACAATTCGATAAACCAAATCCAGGTCGCGGTACAATATCGCCGGAGCAGTCATGGTACGACTGCGTCGCTTGATAGTCTTATATAATCGCAGCAAAAAATCCATATCCTGGGCAAACTCGTCCTCTTCCATACCAGCTGCCACCGTGCGAACAATAAGTCCCATCCCTGACGGCTTTATGTTCTTTGCTGCCTGACGTAGACGCTCACGCTCTTTTTCATCATCGATCCGCCGGGACACTCCCACATGATCGGCTCCTGGCATCAGAACTAAATTTCGTCCAGGTAGCGAGAGATTGGTGCTTACCCGCGCCCCTTTAGTTTCGCCCGGTTCTTTTACTACTTGTACTACTACTTCTTGCCCCGGTTTTAATAATTGTCTTATATTAGGTGGCTTGCCATCTCGTGCTGTGCCAGGTGTCGGTCTGGCCACTGCATCAGCTACATACAAAAAAGCGTTGCGCTCCAAGCCAATATCTACAAACGCCGCCTGCATACCTGGTAAAACATCTTTAACCCGACCTTTATATACGTTACCGCCTAGCCGTTCTACTTTACCTTGTTCAACATAAAGCTCTACCAGCACCCTATTTTCCAATACTGCCACCCAAGTTTCCTCAGCAGTGGCATGAACCAGGATTTCTGTCTTCACTCTGACTCCCTCACTTCTTCCGGTACGCGCAACCGGGCCAAAGGCGAAACCAAATGCCCAAATCGTTCAATGTACAGACCAGTACGATGGATATGCTTAATTTCACCATCTAAGCCAGCAAACGCAAAAAAGGCCTGTAGCAGTTCTTCCGGCCTCAAGTTCCCTTTTTGCCCGCTGGTGACTAGCAAATCCCAGCTGCTCTTCTCCCCTCTGGGGTAAAGTCGCGTTTTAAGGATCCAGGGGCGAATGTCAATCTGTTTCTGCCTACGCTTAGTAGTTTTTGTGATAATAATATTGTCTTGCTCTAAAAATTCATCCCAACTGAACACCAAAGTCTCGTCAGGTACCGATACGCTTCCGACTACTCGGTACGAAGCAGCAACCACCTGAGCCATTAGGGCAGGAGAGTTATCCGCCACCTGGCGAGCCTCCAGAATTTCTATTCCTTTAGGTAACTGCTGATTTAACCGGCGGATAAATTTAGCTACCAGGATTCTGTCTTGAAGTTCAAAATCGGCGTATTCAGCTTCAGACGTAAATCCTAAGGCTAAAGCCGAAGCAAAATTAATTTTTAACCGAGGTGTAAAGCCGCCGCTTAAAGCCATGGGAAGCTTAGCTCGCCGGACTGCCTTTTCCAATGTTCCTGCAAAATCCAAATGGGAAATAAAGCGTACGGCCTCACCCTTAGCTATTTTGGCTCTAATTTTCATAAACCCTCACCTCGATGCTGAATCGGTAGTTCCAACGCCGCACAGACTCCACAGGCACTACAGCGTTCGCGACTACAATCCGGTGTAGCCAAGCCTTGGGTAGCTCGTACCCGTTCTGACCACAGAAAGCTGCGGCTCAATCCAGGGTCCAAGTGCTCCCACGGCAATACCTCATCTTCTGAGATTATACGATTGGCATAAAAAGATGGATCCAAACCTGTGTCGGCAAAAGCCTGTTCCCAAAGATCCAGCCTAAAATGCTCGTTCCATCCATCCAGCCTACATCCTAGTTGATAAGCACGTTCTAAAGCAGCTGCCACTCGGCGATCACCTTTGGAGAACACCGCTTCCAAAAAACTCTGGTCCGGATCATGCCATCGATATTCCAGTTTTCGTCCCCTTATACTATCTTTAAGTAATTGCTGGCGTCGCTTTAGTTCTTCACGCGGCAGTTGTCCTTCCCATTGGAATGGAGTATGAGCCTTAGGAACAAAGTTGGATGTGGATACAGTTACCCTGTTAATCCTTCCACTCTTTAGCGAAAGATTAGCCACTTTGTTAGCCAAAGCAGCGATAGCCAGTACATCTTCATCTGTTTCCGTTGGCAGACCAATCATAAAATATAGTTTAAAGGCTCGCCAACCAGCTTCCGCCGCCGACCTTACCGCCACCAGCAAATCTTCTTCCGTAACATTCTTGTTAATCACATCGCGCAAACGCTGACTGCCGGCTTCCGGTGCAAAAGTCACGCTGGAACGACGCACTTGATGAATTTTTTGAGCCTGTTCCACAGCAAAACTATCTACCCTAAGAGATGGCAAGGATATCCGTACTCCAGCCGGCCCATAATTTTCTACTAGACCATCGATAAGTTCCTCGATCTCTGAATAATCTAAGCTAGATAGAGAGCTTAGAGATATCTCATCGTAGCCGGTTGCCCCCAGCAGCTCCTTGGCCTGCTTAAGTAAGGTTTCTCGGCTCCGTTCACGTACTGGCCGGTAAATCATTCCGGCTTGACAAAAACGACAACCCCGGGCACACCCTCTAAATAACTCCAACATGCCACGATTATGGATTGCATCTAAATACGGAACCACCGGATGAGTTGGAAATAAGGCTGCACTTAAATTGCGCACCACTCTCTTTTTTACCTGTTTCGGAACTCCGGACTTTGTAGGAACAATGCTCTTAAGCAGTCCATCAGGCCCATAACTAACAGAATAAAAACTTGGAACATATACACCGGGGACTCTGGCCACAGCCTCCAAGAAATCACGTCGCTTGCCCTGACGTAGTTTCCAGTCTTTAAACACATCGATAATTTCACCCAACACCTCTTCCCCTTCTCCTAACACCACAAAATCCAAGAAGGGGGCCAAGGGCTCGGGGTTATACGCACAGGGTCCACCGGCCAAAACAAAAGGATCCTGTTCGCACCGGTTTGCTGCTCGAATGGGTATGTTACCCAAACGTAGCATGTTAAGAATATTAGTATAGGTCATTTCGTATTGAAGGGTAAAACCCACCAAATCAAATTCTCTAAGTGGCGTTTTCGTCTCCAAACTAAACAGCGGGATCTTTGCTTTCTCAAGCTCGTGTTCCATATCTGCCCATGGTGCATAAACCCGTTCCAACAGGGCATCTGAGCGGTCATTTACCACTTGATAAAGAATATGAGATCCCAAATGGGACATGCCTACTTCGTAGATATCAGGAAAAGCCAAAACCATTTTCACCAAAGTACTACTATGGTCCTTCTGAACTTGATTCCATTCCCCACCCGCATAGCGAGCCGGTTTTTCCACCTTAGGCAAAATATTAGCCAACACCGATTCTAAATTACTCATGCTGCCATCTCCCATCCACCAGCCGTGTTACTTTTAGTATTGAGAGTTAACGGCAAAAATACCCATGTCATTCATGTGGTATTTCTCCGCAGCCTAAGGAAACTCCTGTTGTTAGCCCTTAAACTTCCCTTTGTTTGCCTGTTATCGATCAACCTTGGTACAAGGAACTATCATTGCCTCTGCTGGATCAACTCATCAAGGGTTAGCTTAGGTCCACCGGTAAGCAAGCCTGTGATTAAATCATCTTCACTTATTATAGCCATAATCTTATGATCTTTGTCCAATACACAAATCAAATGATAGCGTCCGGTAATAAATTTTTCCAGCACATAGCGTAGTTCCGTATCGCTGGCTACTACCAAAGGTTCGCCCTTTAAGACTTCGCCTGATTGCAGACCATGTTTTTTTCGGGTAAGAAAACGCAAAAACACCAGTCCGGCCCAACGCCGTTCAGCGGTAGCTGTAGCCCAAAGGAATGCTCCTAGAACAGCTGTGTTGATAAATAAAAATCCGTGCCGCATTAGTACCAGCCCCAAGCAAATCAACACAGCCCCAAGTGCCTGACCTAAACGAGCTGTAATATCAGTAGCTTGGCGCCAGGAAATGCTCCGGGCCAGATATGCCCTTAGAAGACGCCCTCCGTCCAAAGGTAAAGCCGGTAACAAGTTAAAAACAGCCAAAGCTAGATTCGCTTGCAAGAAAAGACCGGCTAAGGAGACATTCCAGACTCCGTGGCCGGCTAATATCCAGGCAACCGCCGCTAAGGCCAAATTCTCCGCTGGCCCAGCTAATGCTACTGTCCCTTCAACCTGTGGATTTAGGGTAGAAAGATCCAAATCACGAATACGAGCAATCCCGCCAAAAGGCAATAGCTCGATTTCTTCTATTTGAAGTCCGTATGAGTGGGCTACTACCGCATGGGCAATTTCATGGAGTAAAGCAGCTCCATACATAACCAGAACTTCAGTTAGATAACCCGTAGCAGTATAAGCCACTAGCAACAAAAGAAAGTATCTGTTTACCTTAACTTCCACTCCCAGAACACAGCCAACCTTCAACTGGTGCTAGCCTCCGCACCTGACTTTACATCTTCTTCTCCCGAGAGAGCCGATTCCGGAGTATCGTCTACCATAGGAGTTGTAGTTGGGACTATTGCCTCTTCTGCTAGACCAAGCTTGATGGCCGGGTCCACATTAACTCCTCTTTCTTTGATCTCCAGGTGAAGATGAGTTCCAGTGGTAACGCCACTGCTACCTACAGTCGCTACTGGATCACCGCTCTTAATTGCCTGCCTCGGTTCCACTAACACCGTCTCTAAATGACCGTACAAGCTAACAATGCCGTTAGCGTGTTTTATCTCCAGTACTTTTCCCAGCAATTCTTCTTCCCTTATGCGGCTCACGTAGCCACCGGCAATAGCCTGTATGGGTGTTCCCGATGGAGCCGCAATGTCGATGCCTTGGTGAAAACGTTTCTCCTGTGACACCGGATGCAGGCGCCAACCGTAACGGGATACCACTTGCCCACCTTCCACTGGAAATACATAACCTAACAAAGAAGCACTGACCGGTTGTTGTTCCTTGGCGCGCAAGGCTGACAGAACCGGCAAATTTAAACCCTGTTCACCCCAGGAACGCAACCGTTCCCAACCCAAGTCTGGTTTGTACTCCGCCACAGACCAGTGTATGTGGTGTACCATATTATTGGTCAAGGGAAGATCTACCTGCACCAACCCCCAAACAGCAAGGTACAATACCCCTGCCGCCAGGAATTGGCGCAACAGAAGAGACTCGCTTCCTAGTGTTCGCAGGCGCCGCCGCAGGCTGTGCCAGCGATAGCCAATTCCCACGGCCTTTCCCT
>DUNI01000108.1 GCA_012839445.1 Bacillota bacterium | reverse complement strand
TTAGACAAATGCTCTTCGGCCCGGATAATATGAGTCAGCTTCATAGCATAGTCGTCAATCACACAAGCAAAGTTATAAGTAGGCATACCGTTGGACTTAAGATGATATTATCAGAAACCGGGTGGTTTTTAAGAATGAAATCCTGGACGATTTCATTATTCTTAAGTCCAACGGTATGCCTACTTATAACTTTGCTTGTGTGATCGACGACTATGCTATGAAGCTGACTCATATTATCCGGGCCGAAGAGCATTTGTCTAATACGCCTCGCCAAATTCTTTTGTACGAGGCCTTGGGCTATGAGTTACCCAGATTTGCTCATGTACCTATGATCTTGGCTCCGGATCGGTCCAAGCTGAGCAAACGCCACGGAGCTACTTCAGTAGAAGAGTTCCGCAGCGAAGGCTATTTAGGGGAGGCCATTATCAACTATCTGGCCCTTCTGGGCTGGTCACCGGAAGGCACCGATGAGATCATGCCAATAGAACGCATTGTGGAAGAATTTGATATTGACCGTGTTTCTAAGACAGCAGCTGTCTACGACGTGAAGAAACTAACTTGGATAAACGGTCATTATCTCAGGGAGTTGCCGCTTGATAAGGTAGTGGCGGAAGTGTTACCTTTCATGCAAAAGCATGGCCTTATTGGTTCCGAGCCAGAGGCAGCAGAGCTTAAGTTGCTGGAAAAAGCAGTGGATTTGACCAGGGATCGGGCCAAGACTCTAGAAGAATTGGCGGATGTGGTAAGCTACTTTTTCTCTGACGGGTTTCAGTACGAGGAAAAAGGAATCCGCAAACACTTCTTACCTGAAGGGGCGGCAGAAAAACTAGCCGAGGCAAAGAAGATCGTTGCCAGTGTGGAACCTTTTACCCATGAGGCTATTGAGCAAGCGTATCGGACTCAGGCAGCTGAATTAGGACTAAAGCCGGCCAAGCTTATTCATCCTACCCGGTTAGCAGTGAGCGGCCGTACTATAGGCCCGGGTTTATTTGAACTGATAGAGCTTGTAGGCCGAGAAAAAAGCCTAGAGCGCATAGATAGAGCGATCGAATTTGTAGAACAAGAACTGCCGGCGAAGGTGGCTGCAGCAGAGAAGCAAAAACAGTAAAAAGCGAATATGTCCATGCCGAGCGCATAAGGTTAGGGCCCAGCTTCTCGGATGAAGCTGGGCCCTAGTGTTTTGCTTGGTAATAGCAAAGCGGCTGAAGAAGGTTAAAAGCCTTCAAAAATGGAAACCATGAATAAGGATAAATAGTAACCAGGAGAGTGAATATACTGATTGATTTTGACGAATTGAAATTAAGTTCGGCTGTGCTGGAAGCCATCAGGAATATGGGATTTGAGGAGACTACTCCTATACAGGCAGAGACAATTCCCTTATCCATGGCTGGAAGGGATGTTATTGGTCAGGCGCAAACCGGAACAGGGAAAACAGCAGCCTATGGCATTCCGTTAGTGGAACGTCTAAGTGCTAGTTCAGAGCAAATACAGGCCTTGGTAATTGTCCCTACCCGGGAGCTGGCTATGCAAGTGGCAGAAGAACTAAATAGGATCGGCGAGTTTAAACGTATTCGTGCTTTGCCTATTTATGGCGGCCAGGATATTAAACGACAATTCCGGGCTTTGGCTAAAGGGCCACATATTATTGTGGGTACCCCGGGGCGTTTGCTAGATCATTTGCGCCGTAAGACTATTCGACTTTTGCATATCCAGACAGTGGTTCTAGACGAAGCGGATGAAATGCTGAACATGGGTTTCATCGATGACATCAAGTCCATTCTTAAAGAAGTTCCGGCTGAACATCAGACGATGTTGTTTTCGGCCACTGTGCCTGGGCAAATTAGAGCTTTGGCCGAACAGTTTATGCGTAATCCAGAGACCATTGCCATCCGGCCGAAGGAACTCACCGTACCTAGTATCGAACAGCATTACCTGCAGGTTCAGGAAAGACAAAAATTCGATGTCCTTTGCCGTCTATTAGATATTCAGAACCCGGATTTGGCTATCGTTTTTTGCCGAACTAAAAGACGGGTTGGGGAACTGGCGGAAGCTTTGGGCAAACGCGGTTATGCAGCAGAGGGTATTCATGGTGATCTTACTCAGCCCCAACGCGACAAGGTTATGCAATTGTTCCGAGAAGGTACTGTTGAAGTTTTGGTGGCTACTGATGTGGCTGCCCGTGGCCTGGATGTGAGTGGAGTCACCCATGTGTTTAACTTCGACATTCCCCAGGATCCGGAAAGCTATGTCCATCGTATTGGCCGTACCGGACGAGCCGGGGAAGCCGGAGAGGCTATTACTTTTGTCACACCGCGGGAGATGAACCAGCTAAGGCAGATTGAGAAACTGACAAAAAGAAAGATAGCACGCCGTCCGATTCCTACTTTAACCGAGGCCATTGAAGGGCAGCAGCGCCTGGCAGTGGAAAGATTGTTACAGGCCTTGGATACTGACGGGATTGGGCGCTATAAGGCTTTAGCAGAGAACCTACTGGAAGAAACCGACTCCGTATTGCTGCTGGCAGCGGCCCTAAAGCTTCTAACCAAAGAGCCTGATACCACACCGGTACAACTCACTGTAGAACAACCGCCATATAGAAGAAGGAAAAGGAGTTCTCGGGGCCGGCGCAGGTCGTCTCGAGGCAAGACATCAAAGCGTAGACGAAAATATAGTTAATGGACGAGTTATTGGGGTGAGTCCGTAACCAATAGCTGTTTCGTTCATAAAATGTAAATAGGCAGGTGCGCTGCCTATTTAATAATCCCCGTAGGGGGGAATAGCATGACAGTAGATGAATGTCTTCAGATGTTTAGCGAGACGGGTTCCCCCCCCTACGGGGATGATTAAATAGGCAGCACACCTGCCTATTTACATTTTATGAACGAAACAGCTATTGGTTACGGACTCACCCCAATAACTCG
>DUNI01000107.1 GCA_012839445.1 Bacillota bacterium | reverse complement strand
GGTGACTGTGGCGCTAGTGGAGGCTATACGAAGAAGGGCCCGCCCACCAGGGCTGTTAAGATACCCAGGGGAATTTCAGAGCCGGTAATAACCCGCCCTAGATCGTCCACCAACCGGCTAGCTTTTCTTTAGGTGCCGGGTTTTTGGTGTTGGTAGACGATTTAGGGCGGGTTATTACCGGCTCGGAAATTCCCCTGGGCATCTTAACAGCTCTGGTGGGCGGGCCCTTCTTCGTATATTTACTTAAGAAAACAAAAGGGGGTGGCTGGTGACGGTGGTGCTAGTGGAGGCCAACGGCATTTCTTTTAAGTATCAACAACCGGATATATTTAGAGACATCAGCTTTGCCATTGAACCGGGGGAAGTGTTTTGCCTTTTGGGCCCTAATGGCTGTGGCAAGAGCACGCTCTTGGATTGTGTTCTCGGTTTACAGAGGCCGTATGAAGGAGAAATAAGACTAAACGGTACCGATATTCGACATCTCGCTCGGGAACAGGTTGCCCGGCAGGTGGCCTATGTACCGCAGCACCATGAAAAAGCCTTTCCCTATACAGTGTTGGATATGGCGCTCATGGGGCGGGCTGCCTATATCAGTCTGTTTGATTCCCCTTCTGCCGAGGATGTAGATGCAGCTAAGCAGGCTTTAGGACTGGTGGGGATCGAAGGCTTAAAAGACCGGTGTTATACCGAGCTTAGCGGGGGCGAGGTTCAATTAGTTATGATTGCCCGAGCGCTGACGCAAAAAACACCGCTGATGGTTATGGACGAGCCTACGGCCCACTTAGATTTCAAACACGAACTTACCATTATGGAGATAGTGGTAAAGTTGGTACGAGAAACCGGGCTGTCTGTATTCATGGCTACTCATTTTCCCAACCACAGCTTTTACTTCGAAAACAGTGGTATCAACACGCGCGTAGCCTTAATGAAAGAAGCAAAGTTCATAGCCGTGGGCCAGCCTTCCCAAGTAATAACCGAGGAGAACCTGCGGCGGCTATACAGTGTCAATACCAAAATCGTATCGTGCCGGCTGGACAAAGATACCGAGTTAAGACAGGTGGTGCCGGTGAATACCGTGGCCTGACAGGTGAAGGATTTTGATCGAGGGGCGATTCAATGAGGAAAAATCAGAACCGGTTTATTATATTGGGGCTTATTCTGGCGTTGCTACTGGCTGCCGGTTGCAGCGGTCAGCCGGAAAGCGTTGGTCCGGCCCAAGCGGATAAGCAGGATGTCATAACTGTAACCGATTGTGTGGGGCGGCAAGTACAAGTTCCAGCTCAAATAGAGCGCGTGGCCTGTTTGTCTCCTGAGTCGGGGCATGCCATGGCCATGTTCGGCCTGGGAGATAAGGTGGTGGCAGCGACAGGGGGCATGCAGCGAGATGTCTTGCTGACTAACATGTATCCACATATAAAAGATGTTTCGGTGCCTAAGAGCAGTGGTGTTATTAATATAGAAGAACTGCTGAGTACCGATCCTGATCTGGTGTTTGTGAGAAGCGATACTGCTGGTAACGAAGCCGAAATGGCGAAAATGAACAAGACCGGCCTGCCGTTTCTGGTAGTGGATTATGCCGATATTGACCGGCAGCAGTATGCCCTAGACATGATGGGCCAGGCGCTGGGGGTTCAGGATAAGGCCCAAGCCTTCAACGACTATTACCGCCGGATTGCGAAGACGGTTACCGACAGGTTAGCCGATATTTCGCCGGACAAACGGATTCGGCTCTATCACTCTGTTAACGAAGCCTTGCGAACCGATGCCGAAGGCACCTTGCCGGCCGATTGGATTCAGGTGACAGGAGCCATAAATGTATCGGTAGGTCAGGACTTGAAGCTGTATGAAGGCGACTACTATGCTAACCTGGAACAGATCATGTTGTGGGATCCGGAAGTTATTATCTGTAACGAACCGGGTGTGGCCGGTTACATTCTTTCCCATGAACAATGGGCTCCCCTTCAAGCGGTGAAAAATAACAAGGTGTGGCAACTGCCTATCGGCATCTCACGCTGGGGACACCATTCTTCTTTAGAAACGCCGCTGGCTATTTTGTGGACGGCTCAGAGATTATATCCTGACCGCTTTACCGATGTGGATATGGCAGCCGAAACCAAGCAGTTCTTCCAGGAGTTTTTCAACTACGAACTCAGCGACGAACTGGTGCAAAACATTCTTAGCGGCGAAGGTATGCGGGAAACCAAAGGTCAATGATATCGAGCGGGGAGGGCA
Organism: Bacillota bacterium; assembly: GCA_012839445.1. Taxonomy (GTDB): domain Bacteria; phylum Bacillota; class DTU030; order DUMP01; family DUMP01; genus DUNI01. Next base: position 374 of record DUNI01000107.1, on the reverse strand, counting down.
GTAAATAGTGCAGATTTTGGTGTGTATCGACGATACCGATGTTTTAGGCAGCCGGGGTACCGGCCATTTGGTGGCCCAATTCATAGAAGAAATCGAGCAGATAGGTTGGGGGAAGTGTACCTTCATCAGCCGACATCAGCTTTTTGTGCATCCGGATATCCCCTATACTTCTCATAACAGTGCCATGTGTTTTACCGCAAAGCTGCAGCCGAACCGCTTGCAGGATTTAATAGATTACGCCACTGACTTTTTAGTGAAAGAAAGCGAACTGGGTTCCGATCCCGGCCTATGTGTAGTAGTGTTGGAAAAACTAAAGCAGCCGGAGCGCCTCATAGCCTTCGGCCAGCGAGGTCGTCCTTGGTAAGGACTTCTTT
>DUNI01000106.1 GCA_012839445.1 Bacillota bacterium | reverse complement strand
CTAAAGTATAATATATGGACAACCTAATTTCAAGGGTAAAATATTAATTATTGCAAGTACAAAAACAGGGCTGCTTTACAGCAAACCCTGTTAAAATGGAAACTGCGTTAGCGTTATCTAAACACGATGCTGCCGTTTACTATTGTAAGCACTGGCCATCCCGAGACTTTCCAGCCTAGGAAGGGTGTGTTTTGTTCGGAGGATGGAAGATCGTCAGCATTGATGGTGTGGGTGGCATCAAGGTCGATAACGGTGATGTCAGCGGGTGATCCTGGTTTAAGGGTGCCGGCTTGGTTCAGGCCTAGGATTTGAGCCGGGCCTTGGGTGAGCCTGGTGATTAGAGTATCTAGTTTCAGTTTGCCTGAACGGACCAGCTGGGTATAAAGCAAGGGGAAGGCATGGCGCAAGAAGCTACCGCCCCAGACGGCAGCAGCGAACTCCATATCTTTTTGTTCTGGGGAGCAGGGTGTATGATCGGTGACAATGGCTGCTAATGCACCTGCTTTTACGGCTTGGATCAGGGTTTCCTGATCCTTTTTTTCGCCTAGGGGAGGAGTAAGCTTAAAGTTGGTGTTGTAATCTTCGATGTCATCACAAGTAAGAAGCAAGTGGGCGACGGGTACAGCACCGGTAACCGGGGCCCCAAGCTTTTGGACTTGGCTGAGCAAAGCTACTGCTTTAGCCGTGGAGAGGTGTATAAAATGTAAACTGCCGCCAGTGGCTTGGGCTAACAGTAGATCCCGGGCTACAGCGATTTCTTCCGCTACTGCCGGTATGGCTGGGAGTCCTAACCGGGTAGATGCCGGGCTCTCGCGCATGAGACCGCCTGCAGCCAAGGTCGGTTCTTCCGAATGTATGAATAATGGGCGCTCAAAAGCGCCGGCGTATTTCAGGGCCAGAAATAAAAGTTGGGAATTTACCGGCCAACGATAACCGTCGGAAAAAGCGCAAGCACCTGCCTGTACCAAAGAACCCATATCCGCCAAATGTTGTCCTTCCAAGTTATGACTGATAGCCCCTAGCGGATAAAGGTGTGCAGAACAGTTATTTTGGGCCAGGGCCATAATTCCGACCAGGCGCAAACTGTCAGTGAGAGGGGGTCTTGTGTCCGGTAATATGGTGACACCGGTAAACCCGCCGCTGACGGCGGCAGCGCCCAAAGAAGCCAGGGAGTGAGCACTGATACTCCCTGGCCGGCAGGAAAGGTCGATGAATCCAGGAGCAACCAAGTGTCCGCTTACGTCGATAACATGGGCCTGGGCCGGTGGTACCGAAAAAATAATGTCTTTTATAAGTCCGTTTTCTATAACCAACGTACCTTCTTGGTCTAAACCTTGGGCCGGATCTAAGAGGCGACCGCCGACGAGCGCGGTAAGCATTGCTTTTCACCTCCGAGCAAAGTTGTGAGTACGGCTAGTCGTACTAGAACGCCGTTTCCTACCTGCTGTGTAAACTGGGCTTGTGGTCCGAATGCTACCTCATGACTGACCTCCACACCAATGTTGGCCGGACCCGGATGCATCACTATAACATTGGCCGGTGCTTGAGACAACAGGTTGCTGTCAAGTCCCCATAAGCGACTGTATTCCGACAGTGAAGACAGATAACCTTCGGCTTGTCGTTCACGTTGAATACGAAGAAGATAAATTACGTCGGTATCAGCGATGGCAGCAGTTGGATCAGTCATTACTGTTGCGCCCAATTCAGTGAGTCCGGGTGGCAGTAAGGTGGGCGGGCCGGCCACGCGCACTTTGGCACCCAGGCGTGAGAAGGCGTCAATGTTAGAACGGGCTACCCGGCTATGAAGTATATCCCCTAGGATAGCCACTTTTAATCCTTCAATACGCCCGCGCTGTTCAAGCACTGTGAGTAGATCAAGAAGTGACTGGGTGGGGTGAGCGTGCCAGCCGTCGCCAGCATTGATTACCGGGATCGATACCCGTCTTGCCACCAGTGCAGCTGCTCCAGCTGCCCGGTGACGAAGTATCAAGGCTGAGGCACCAGTGGCTTCCAGTGTACGAGCAGTATCGACCAAGCTTTCTCCTTTAGCTACGCTACTGGTACCGGTATATTTGGGCGGTGCCCAGGTGATAAGTGTAGCTACCGGTACCAGTAGCGTAGCTAAAGGAGAAAGCTTGGTCGATACTGCTCGTACACTGGAAGCCACTGGT
>DUNI01000105.1 GCA_012839445.1 Bacillota bacterium | reverse complement strand
CGCTACCTGTTGTCCATCCTTGATCTGACAGCTGGTGGGAAGACCCATACCTTGTCCCTGTACTTTACTGCCGGTGGCGACTCTGAATCCGGCGGGACCGAAGTCACTGGTAGTGACAAGAATGTGGCCATTTTAGGCCCGACACGGCTTAAAGTCACCTTTGATCAGGACCTGGATCCGGAATCCGTGACTGCTGGGCCGGAGGGAAACTTTACCTTGGTTTATGCCGGCACTGCTTTTAGTCCGGGGATTGTTACCGAAGCTGTGGTCACGGGGCCGCGCGAAATCACCCTGACTGTGCCACAGATGAAAACCGGGGAACGATACACTGTAAGCGCTTACGATTTAAGAGATACTTCCGGACGAAAACTGTCGGCGGATCCGGTAAGTTTTAGTTTTACCGTGCAGGAAGGGAAGCAAGCTCCGCAACTGGTAGCTGTCAAGTGTACCGGACTTCAGAGTTTGCAATTGACTTTTGATCAAGAACTGGATGAAAAGACAGCTGCTTCTGTGAGCTCTTATCGCCTCCGCGAGACAGGAGCCAGACCGGAGAGCGCTTGGGTTACCGGGCGCACTGTTGTTCTTGTGTTTCCTGACCGGTTAACTGCTGGTACCAGCTATACTTTAGATGTGGGATCGGTGTCTGATTTGTGGGGTAATAAATCCACAGCCACAAGCCGCAGTGTTGTGGCCGGCAGCGATACTGCACCCCCGGTGGCCCTTAGTGCCAAAGCGCTATCGAGTACTGCCGTTGAGATCTTGTTCAATGAGCAGTTGGTTACCACAGGGGATATTACCCTAAGACGAAACGGACGAAAAGTGGATGTGCGGCGCGCAGAGCAAGCGGGGCCGGGACGTGTGATTATAAGCACTTATTTAGATCGGGACAGCCGGTACCAGTTAGAACTGGCTGGAGCCTTGGATGTTGCCGGTAACAAAGCGCCGGCCCAAAGCTTGTATTTTACTTTCATAGACGGTATAGAAAGCAGTGTAAACACGGAATTTCCGCCGGAAGTAAAGCAAGTAAGGCTAGCACCGGGGAGAAGCGATCAGATTCTGGTGTGCTTTTCCCAATCCGTACGGGCTTCCAGTGTTGAAAGAACGCGTAACTACCAGCTTACTTTAGCTGATGACTTAAGTATGGCGGTGGATATTGAGTCGGCGGAAATAGGTACCGATGATAAAGAGGTGCTGCTGACTTTAGAAGAACCGCTGGAAAAGGATCGGACGTATCGCTACTTTGTTTCCGGTATTGAGGGTGTGAGCGGCAAAGAGATCATTCCGGCGGCGGGCTATGTAGTACCAGGTGACAGCAATGAAGAGGGCGGTTTTGTGCAGTCTGTGATTGCAGTGGATGATCGACGAGTGGAAGTGTCGTTTAACGAAGATGTACGAGATAAATATACGGCCAGCAACTACAGTTTGGTCGATGAAGAGACTAGTCGGGTAGTGCCCATATTAGGGGTTGATGCAACTTCCGATGCCGGGCGGGTGATCTTGCGTTTGGGGCAGGATTTGGAGGAAGATCGGGATTACCTTTTTAGCGCAGGTAATAATTTGGCCGATAAGACAGGCAGACGTTTTCCAACATTTAGCACCACAGTCCGGTTGACGACTTACAGTAGTAGACGGTTTCGCCTTAATGACGCCCAGGCATTGGACAATCGTAGTTTCCGTCTATCTTTTAGCTGCCCGGTAGACGAGGTAAGAGTAGATCTTCCCGGCTATGTTCTTAACTATGAATATTACGGTCAAGTAGTACTGGTACGGAGCAATAAGAGTTTTCGGAGCGATGAAAGATACCGGCCGGAAGTATGGGCCCGGGATAACATGGGCCAGGTGTTAGATTGGCGAAGTGTTAGTTTGAAGTTAGATACCGATGCAAGGATGGCTGAGATAGTTGATGTGGCTGCTGCTACAAGCCAACGGATCAAAGCTGAATTCAGCGGGCCGTTAGATTCTTATAGCGCAGAGGATGAGCTTAACTACTACATTGAAACAAGTGATCAAGCTATTTTGCGTCCGGTGAAAGCTGATTACGATCCGGCACAGCTGCTGGTGTGGCTAACATTGCCTACAACGTCTTCTCTGGTAGACGAAAGATACTGGTTAGTTACAGATGGTGTTAGGGATGCCAGTGGAAACAGATTGTCTAAGGAACGCTACCGTTTCTACGGTGTTGATACAGTGCCACCGGTAGTGACTCTTCCGTATCTTGTTAACCAAGAAGGCTTCCCAGTGCGTCTGACAAGCAGTGCCGGTCAAGTGACTATTGAGGGTATAGCAGGTACGGTGGAGCCAGAGGCTTATCTACGCGTTTATGTAGACGATCAGTTGGTGGTTGTAGGGCAGGCAGAAACAGACGGCAGCTTTAAACCGCTGGGCTTAGGGCAATTGCAAGGCCGCCGTACTTTACGTCTGTTGGTGACGGATTTGGCTGGCAACAGTGGTGAGAGCAGCCGGGTATATGAATTTTGACTCTTTAGCAGGAGAAAAACAGTTTGTATCGAACTTACAACATAGAGCGAAGCGGAGACGTTACTATATAGAGAACAACAAGGAGGGGGCAATGTGCACACGCTCCTTGTAGTGGATGACCAACGTGGTATACGTTCGTTACTGCGGGAAGTCTTCCACCAAGAGGGACTGTGCGTGCTTACAGCTGCTACCGGTACCGAGGCTCTTACGAAGCTCCGACTGAGTCGGCCGGATTTTATGCTGCTGGACCTCAAATTACCCGAGTTAGATGGGTGCGTAGTTCTGCAGGAAGCGCATCGTCTGTATCCACTACTGCCGGTCATTATAATGACCGGCTGTGGTGACGAGCAATGTTTTTCACAATTACGAAGCTATACCGGAGTGGTAGCTGTGCTCGAAAAGCCATTTGATGTGTCAAAACTAAGGAATTTGGTAATTAATTATTTGTATACTACGGTAGTGCAATGGACATAAATTCGCGAAGTATAGGTAGCACTTTTGCCCAGCTAGAACCATATACGAGCGACAGAGCGAAGCGGAACTTCTACCTGGGTAGCTTCATCTATCCTAGACTCAGGCTAAAAAGAAAATAGAGGTTTTGAGTCCAAACGATGGCCGCCGGAGAAACCGGCGTCTTTTTTTAAAATATAACCCCTTATGGAAGGAAAATACAGGTCTGTCGGGTACCGACTACATTCAGATAAGCCCCTATAAGTCTACCCATACATTTCAGAATCTTGAATCCACCGGGGCCGGTGTTATCAATTTTAGCCATGACGGTGCTCTTTTTGTCTACACAGCTTTGGGTGATCCGGTGCTTCCCGGTTTTCCTGCTGAACGTGTGCAGGGTACTGTGTTGGAAAACTGCAGTTTTGGGGAAGTAAGAGTGGAAAAACAAAATGACCGGGGAAATCGATAGTCTAATATCCTGCTTTTTATTGGGGCATTGTTTAGTGGTAAGGACCCGTGGTTAAATGCCTAATATATATTGTTTGATTCGTAAGTTTTGGTTTGTAGCAGGATATTGAAGATTAGTGGCGAAATCCAAATTAGGATGTAACTATACAGTCTTACGCTTCCACGTCAGCGGAACAAAGCAGAGAATTTGTCATATTTGGGCCCTGGCCAAAGATACTGGTGTATTAGACGGTGGCCGCCGGTCTGTTCGGCGGCTGTTTTTTGAGAAGATCCCCAGTAAGTTTTGATGCCACCGGCTGGACGCAGTGAATTTAGTGTAAGCTCTTTATGACATACTAGCACTTAGATAAGGTAGGGGAAAAGCCATGATACAAGTTATACTAGCACTGGGAATAGGCGTTTTAGCCGGATATTTTAATTTGTTCAAAAGTGCCGGGCGATACATAGCAGGTCCGGTAAGCACAGCCGGGGTGGTGCTGCTGCTGTTTTTTATGGGGGCTAAGATTGGAGCCGACCGCGAGATCATGAACAATCTGGGCATCATGGGCTTAGAAGCATTGGTGTATGCGGTAACAGCTATTATGGGTAGCTTGTTGATGGTATGGGCTTGGCAGTTTCTAGAGCAAAGAAAAACAGAAGGGCAAAAAGAGGGAGAGGGAGTCTGATGGTCCAGATTGTAGTAGCTTTGATTATCGGTATTGCTGTTGGCTATTTTGGCTTGTTACCGGAAAACTTATTGGCTCATGTGGATATTCTGATTTCATGGACACTGTCATTACTGCTCTTTGCTGTTGGTGTAGGTTTAGGGATGGATAAAGACGGAGTAAAAGCCTTGACGAACCTGGGGCCGAAAGTGTTGCTTCTACCGCTAGGGGTGGCAGTGGGCAGCCTAGTAGCTTCGGCCTTAACAGGGTTGGTTTTCGGCCAAACCTGGAATGAAGGTGCCGCGGTAGGGGCTGGTTTTGGTTGGTACAGTTTGTCGGGAATTTTAATTACTAATCTTCATTCTACCAGGTTGGGTACATTGTCTTTTTTGACTAATGTGCTACGCGAAGTGATTGGAATCTTGATTTTGCCTTGGGTATATCACTATTTCGGTGACATGGCTTGTGTGGCACCGGCAGGGGCCACGGCTATGGACGTGAGTTTACCTGTTATCATTGAGGTAGCAGGAGAAGAGATAGGGTTGGTGGCTTTTGCCAGTGGATTTGTGCTTACACTTATAGTGCCGGTATTAGTGCCTTTACTGCTTCGGTAAGGTGTCATTTTAGCGAATGGTAAAATAATAAGAGCGGACTGGCTGGTATGTGAATACCGCTGAAGTTTATTATCATAAGGGAGGCTGCAAACATGAGTCTAGTAACATTAAGAGAAGTATTGGCCCAGGCTCAAGAAGGGAATTATGCGGTAGGGGCATTCAACGCTAACAACCTGGAGATTGTGCAAGCTATTATGGCGGCGGCTGAAAGCCAGAACAGCCCGGTGATTATTCAAGCCAGCCAAGGAGCGATAAAATACGCCGGACTGGAACACATTTCGGCCATGGTACGAGCAGCAGCCGCAACGGTGTCTGTTCCAGTGGTACTTCATCTTGACCACGGAACTGATTTTGATCAAGTTATGCGCTGCATTCATGCTGGCTTTACTTCGGTTATGATCGATGCTTCCCAGTACCCTCTGGCTGAAAATATTGCGCGGGTAAAGAAAGTGGTGGAGGTGGCACAGGCGGTAGGCGTATCAGTGGAAGCAGAGTTAGGACGTATTGGCGGGACCGAAGATCAAGTTAGTGTAAGTGAGGCGGAAGCATTTTTCACCGATCCAAAAGAAGCGGTTCATTTTGTAGAGGAAACAGGTGTAGATGCATTGGCAGTTTCTATCGGTACGGCTCATGGACCTTATAAAGGTGAGCCTAAATTGGATCTGGAGCGGCTTTCTAAGATTAAGGAACTTTGTACATTACCCATTGTGCTGCACGGCGCGTCTGGGGTACCGGAGGACGCTATCCGCGCTGCCATTGAGCGCGGGGTGTGCAAGATCAACATTGACACCGAGCTTAGACAAACATTTACTGCCCGCATGCGCCAGGTAATAGCTGAAAAACCGGCTGAAATCGATCCGAGAAAGATACTGGGTCCTGCCCGGGAAGCTCTTCAACAGGCGGTAGAGGCAAAAATGACTCTGTTTGGTTCCAAGGGACAGGCATAAAAATATCCGAGCCAGTACTAAAGACTAAAGGGGACGGAGAGGGAAAAAGTGAAAATATTCCTGGATTCGGCAGACCTTAACGAAGTGCGGACGGCATCTGAGTGGGGGGTTATCTCCGGTGTGACTACGAATCCTACCTTGGTTGCCAGAGCAGGGGCAAAAGATTTTAAGGCAGTGGTGGCGGAGATCTGTCGTTTGGTGCCCGGCGGCCCTATTAGTGCCGAGGTGATCAGCAATGATACCGCCGGAATATTAAAAGAAGCACGGGAACTGGCTGTTATCAATCCCCAGGTTGTGATTAAAATTCCCATAACCCCGGTTGGCTTAGCAGCTGTAAAGCAGTTAGCGACGGAGGGTATTTCCACCAATGTTACTTTGGTTTTTTCCACGGCCCAGGCAATATTAGCGGCGGCAGCCGGAGCTACCTTTGTCAGTCCTTTTGTGGGTCGCTTAGATGATATTGGCGCTAACGGACTGGACTTAATACGGGAGATTGTGACGGTGATGGATATCTACCAATACCCTACAGAAGTGATCGCAGCCAGTATTCGACATCCCCAGCATGTGGTGGAAGTGGCACTGGCAGGAACCCATATTGCTACGGTGCCGTATAAGGTTTTACGTCAGTTGTTTGAACATCCGCTTACAGTTCAGGGGATGGAGCGTTTTCAGGCTGATTGGGAAGCTTTACAGGGTAAATAAGTTATATGAAAGAAGGGGAAGTAGCGTGGCACTGGACCGTGAATTGGCACTGGAATTGGTACGAGTGACGGAAGCGGCAGCCATTGCTTGTGGGCGTTGGATGGGACGGGGGGACAAAGAAGCAGCCGACGGGGCGGCTGTTGCTGCTATGCGTACCGTCTTTGACCTAATTAACATGGACGGGACAGTAGTTATTGGTGAAGGCGAACTGGACGAAGCGCCTATGCTTTACATAGGCGAACGATTGGGCAACGGCACAGCGCCTAAGGTGGATGTAGCTGTGGATCCACTGGAAGGAACCAATATTTTGGCTAAGGGGCTACCCAATGCCATTGCCGTGGTGGCTGCAGGGGAAGAAGGCTGTCTTCTTCATGCACCGGATGTTTATATGGAGAAAATTGCTGTGGGACGTTGGGCCAAAGGGAAAATTGATCTTGATGCACCGGTAATCGATAACCTAAGGGCAGTGGCTAAAGGAACCGGTAAGGATATACGGGATCTAATTGTGGTGATATTGGATCGGCCGCGCAACGAGGAACTGATTCAGCAAATAAAAGCAGCCGGCGCCCGGTTAAGGCTTATTTCCGATGGTGATGTGGCACCGGCCATTGCCACCGGCATTAATGAAGAGGGACCGGACATTGTTTGGGGCATCGGCGGAGCTCCGGAAGGAGTGTTGTCAGCGGCGGCACTAAAGTGCTTAGGCGGTGAAATGCAGGCTAGACTTAAACCCATGAGTCTAGCAGAACAGAACCGCTGTCAGCGCATGGGAATCACTGATGTTGATAAACTGCTAGCCATGGAGGACTTGGTTTGTGGGGAAGAGGTCATGTGTGCTGTTACCGGTATTACTGACGGGGACCTGTTAAAAGGAGTTCGCTACAAAGGTAATGAGGTACGCACTAACTCCTTGGTAATGCGAGCTACCACAGGCACAATCCGTTTTATCGAAGCTCTTCATGATTTATCACGAAAACCTTATAAGCTTCCTGAAGATGTTTGACTATTGCCTTTGTAAACGTTTTGAAATATTTTATTGACAGTCCCTAGGGTGAATGTTATAATGGCAATGGATGGTAGACTCAACCAGTGTTAAGAACAAATCCTCCTCGGTGTGTGTCCTGTTCGTGGGGCTCAGCGGCGTGCTGGCCCCTCTCTTTTTGTGCAAATTACCCGCTGTAAAACATTTCCAGGATAACATTCTCATTCCAGCAACAGACTAGAGACAACCTACATGCTGAGGTGAGGATGTTGGATTATATGCGAAAAATTTCCTTAGGCAGTGTCATGGTTGCTGTTTTGGTAGCGGTGGTGGCTTTTGCTCCAACCTTACCGGCTGCGGCCACTGTTGTTTTTTATACTGTCCAGAAAGGAGATACGCTGTCTGCTATTGCTCAGCGTTATGGCAGTACAGTGACTGCATTGGCCAGATTTAATAATTTGGTCAATCCGAACTTGATTATGCCGGGCCAACGATTGGAAATACCTGACGGAGATGGCGGTGCCACCTATACGATAAAGCCTGGTGATACTCTTTGGGACATCTCACAGCGTCAGGGAGTTAGCTTAGCCGGCCTTAAAGAAGTTAATCCCGGCATAGATCCGAAATGCTTAACTGTAGGGAGCACCATCAAGTTGCCGGGAACAGAGCGCATATTGGCGTCACGGCAGGCAGCGAATATTGCTTTGGCTTGGCCGGTGACTGGTCGAATTTCGTCGGTGTTTGGTTGGCGTAAAGGCCGTATGCACCAGGGCTTAGATATTGCTGCTTCGTCCGGCGAGATGATTACGGCACCAGCTCCGGGGCAAGTAGTGACTGTTGGCTGGTATGGTGGTTATGGGCAGCGAATAATTATAGACCATGGCCGGGGTATAAGAACGCTCTATGCCCATTGCTCGGCGATTTTAGTAAAACCGGGTGAACAGGTTCGGACCGGCCAGGGTATAGCCCGCGTAGGAACTACCGGCAATTCTACTGGACCGCATTTACATTTTGAGGTTCATGTAAATGGTAGGCCTTACGATCCGCTGCAGTTTTTGCGCTAATTATTATCCAAAACCTTTGAGGCTGTCCCCTTCAAGCTATGCTTAGGAGACAGCCTCAACTTTTATGTCCGCATTTTCTTCGCGTTACTGGAAAACAGCAAACAGCACCGGGTCCTTATGATTGCCAGCGGTGGGCCAGGAGAAGGTAAAAAGCGGTAGCGGCTACCAATTTTTCAACCTCTACATTTTCGTTAGGTTGATGGGCTAAACCCGGTTCGCCGGGACCGAGGATAATAAAGGGAATATTTAGGCCCGGAACCAACACCGCAGCATCGGTGTAGTAGTTGACACCGCCAGGTGTAAGTTGTCGGCCCCATAATTCCTCTCCAATTTGTTGTGCTATCTTGACCAGCGGATTATCGGGCGGGGTATCCACCGATGGTAGATCCTTTATTACTTTGATTTCGCCCTTAAAATCCGGGTCGGTACTCTTGAGCTGTGTTATCTGGTCTTGAACGGCAGCTACAATGTCGGAGTGGGATTTGCCAGGTATGGTTCGCCCGTCCCAAGTGGTGGTGCAACGATCGGGCACCACATTGGTCTTAAAACCGCCGTCCATGGTATTTAGGCTAAAGGTAGCTTCACCTAGCAGCGGGTGTTTATCCTGGCTAGGTTTGAAGTCTTTCATTTTATCCATGAAAGCATGCATTTTCCAGATGGCGTTGATACCCAAATTAGGCATGGATCCATGAGCAGTGCGACCGGAGGTAGTGACTTCTAGCCACAAGGCTCCTTTTTCAGCAATAAAGATTTCGTTGTTACTTGGCTCAGCGATAACAATAGCGCCTACACCCTCTAGGCCGCCGGCATTTCTAAGTGTGTGAGCGCCAAGATTATCTATTTCCTCACCGCAGGTGGCAGCTACAATGAGATCACCAGCCAATTCGATGCCAGTGCGCTTGGCCAACACTGCAGCCATAACTTGAGCGGCAATGCCGCCCTTCATATCTGAGGTTCCGCGACCATAAATGCGACCCTTATCTAAGACTCCACTATAGGGCGGGTGGGTCCAGGCCGCTTCTTCTCCTGGGGGTACGGTGTCCAGATGGCCGTCAAAAAGAAGGGCCGGTCCCCCGGCTCCTTTTAGGCGCGCTACCAGATCAGCGCGCCCGGGACCTTCCGGTATGAGCTCTGCGGCAATGCCTTCCGACGTAAACTTCTGCAGTAAAATAGCAGCGGCTTTTTCTTCTTCCCCTGGCGGGTTAGAAGTAGGGGTGCGGATCAACTCTTGGGTCAAGGAAACAAGTTCGCTTTTGGCTTCCTGGGCCAATTGAGTAGCATGCTGGGTACTAAGCATGACGATCTTCGCCTCCTATTTAACCCTATTTTTATGCAACCATCCCATAGCACTGGCGGCTAACACAGCTGATCCTTTCCAGAAGACATCTTCGTCCAGTTGAAACTTGGGCGAGTGATGCAGTGGCATAATACCTTTAGCCGGATTGGCAGCGCTTAGAAAGATAAAAGTCCCAGGCACTCTTTCCAGATAGTAGGCCATATCCTCGCTACCCATGGACGGTTCCGTAATCTGCACGACCTTTTCTAATCCAAATAACTTGCAGATGGTGTCTTCTACAAGTTTGGTCACCGCTTTATCGGTAATGAGTGGCGGATAGCCGAAGTCATAACGAAATTCATGAGCTCCTTGTAAGCCGGCAGTTATGCTGCCTACTATTTCCTCCATCCGTCGGGAAATGCGCTCCCTTGCTTTTTGGCAGGTGGTACGTACGGTTCCTTCCAGCTCCACGAACCCGGGGATAACGTTATAAGCGGTGCCGCCTTGTATCCTGCCAATGGTTAGTACCATTGGTTGGGTTGGCTTTTGTTCTCGGCTTACCAGTTGCTGTAAGGCCCCGATTAAGACACTGGTAATTACGATGGGATCTACCGTAGTATCGGGCATGGCACCATGGCCACCGCGTCCGATCACTTTGATATAAAAGCGATCCAACGAAGCCATCAGCGGCCCGTACCCGACTCCAATGGTACCGGCAGGCATGTTCTTAAAGATAGCCCCGATATGAAGACCTAAAATAGCATCCACTTTAGGATTATCCAAGATGCCTTGGGCGATCATAGGGGCTGCGCCGCCGGGACTTTCTTCTCCCGGTTGGAAAACCAACTTTACATTGCCATAAAACTCTTGGCTATGATCCACTAGCAGCTTGGCAGCCCCCAGTAACATGGCCATATGAGCATCGTGACCACAGGCATGCATGCGCCCGGGATGCTTAGAAGCATAGGGCACATTGGTTTTTTCTGACACCGGAAGAGCATCCATGTCGGCTCGGAGGGCAAAAGTGGGGCCGTCGTTGGCGCTGCCGATAAGACCGACAATGCCCGATTGTGCTATACCTGTTTGGATATCGATGCCCATATCTGTAAGCTGCTCGGCTACGAAAGCAGAGGTTTTAGGTAGGTCTAAGCCTAGTTCCGGTATCTCATGGAGGCTACGGCGCCAGCGAACGATTTGGTCTTGTAAGGCTTGGGCGCCACTGGCAAGTTGGGCAAAATTTGACATTAGTCAAGTCCCCTATTCTCTTATGCTGTCGCTGGTTTGCGTTTTCTATCGCGAACATAGAAAAACCGAGCAATGGCGATAGAACCAAAAACGGAAATGGGGATTACGGCCCACGCTGGCAATTTAACTACTCCCAGAAAGAAGAGGGGGATACCGATGCCAAAGATAGCTACTTTCGGATAGCGAATGGCAAATTGCCCAAAGACAGCACCGAAAATAGCGGGAACGGTATATACCTTAAAGGCTTCGGCTACCACCGGTGGGAAAACGCTAATTAGAGCGGCACCCACGAGGGCAGCTAGTGTTACGCCAATAAGATTAGTAATAATGGAGCCGGCAATGCCAAGAGTAGCTGCAATCTCTGCTTCCGGTGTACCGGACTTGGCTTCCGTAACCTCCAGTGCCATGGCGGCACAAGGAACCCGGAGATTGCCGATGTTACCTGATAAGAACGTCATATAAGTTCCTGATAACCCAAGAATAGCGTAATAGGATACCGGTTCCACGATGTAAAAAGCGCCAAAGGCGGTAGCTACCAAGCCCCAGGCTTTAAGGGCCATGGGAAGTGGGGGGAAGACCTTGTATACCATCCATAGATATAATGAGGGAAGGAAAGAAAGCATGGCGCCCAAAAAGACTGTAATCGAGCCGATACGGATTACACGCGGGTTCCAAAGCTGCTCAAAATCAAACCCTTGTTTTTCTTCTGGCATATTATATCCTTCCTTTCTACTCTACGAGCCTAGAAGTATGGCTAACAGCATACCGATAAGCATAGCGATACCAAGAGTATATTCTCGCAGCCATTTGACTTTCTGGACAACTTGGAGGAGGATAACCATGCTGATGGCGCCGCCTAAGACTGCTATAAGCCGCCCGCCACCGGCCAGCACATGACCGGAATCCAGGTATCCGAAGACGCCCAAGGTAGCAGCGGCACTTAGTGCGGCCAACCATTTAGGGTCACCGCCACCTAAGCGCTCTCGTAATCCCTCTAGCTTGTGGGTGAATAAGGCGACTATGATCAGCCAGCCAAACCCGTTAATAGCCATGGTCCACCAGGAAGTGGCCAGAGCCAGCAAATCATAGTCGGGAGAGCCAAAGGCTACACCGCGGGCTTCGGCTCCTATGGTGGCGGCGGTTAGTTCAGTAGGTGCGGCACCGATAACGGCTAGGCGCAACCAAGTGACCGGCCCTCCCACTACCGACATCATTCCTACCATGACGATAAAAACAGCAACTGATGGCCCGATGGCAGTGATAAGCCCGGTCCGGAAGGCCATGTTACATTTTTCCAGCGGATATCCAATCCTATCGGCGGCTTGGTAGGCTAGCCGAGTGTATAACAAAGCTTGTACCAAGCCGCCGATAGGATTGGATATCCGCTGGAAAAATGTAACATGGCCTTCCGGACCGGGCTTATCACTGCCATCGGGCCATCAGTTGCTG
>DUNI01000104.1 GCA_012839445.1 Bacillota bacterium | reverse complement strand
TTGTAGAAGCACAGATTTTACAAGCCCTAGAAATTGACTTTATAGACGAAAGCGAAGTACTTACTCCTGCTGATGAGAAATATCATATTGATAAAACTAAGTTTAAGGTACCTTTTGTTTGTGGCGCCCGTAATTTGGCTGAGGCCTTGAGACGTATTGCCGAGGGGGCGGCTATGATCCGTACCAAGGGAGAGGCCGGTACCGGCAATATTGTGGAAGCAGTGCGTCACCTGCGCACTGTAAATGAGGGAATAGCCAGTATTAAAGGTTTAGGTAAAGCACAATTGGTGGCTTGGGCTAAGGAACAAGGAGCTCCATTGGAGTTGGTGGAAAAAGTGGCCCAGGAAGGACATCTCCCGGTAGTCAATTTTGCCGCCGGAGGTGTAGCCACGCCTGCCGATGCAGCACTCATGATGCAATTGGGAGCGGATGGAGTATTTGTGGGTTCCGGTATTTTCAAATCCAGTAACCCAGAGAAACGGGCCCGGGCTATCGTCCAAGCAGTAGCTAATTACAACAATCCCGCTGTTTTAGCTGAGATTTCCGCCGACTTAGGCGAACCCATGTCCGGTGTAGATATCGCCACCATTCCGGCGGAGAACCGTTACGCCGAACGCGGTTGGTAGGCATAAGTCCCTAAAATAAAACAGCTCCAGTGTATTTTACAAGGAGCTGCAAGTAATAACCGGCAAGATAGCCTGTGAAGGCAGGTCTTGCCGGTTGTCTTTAAATTTATCATTTGTTAGGGATATGCAACGCGATGTTGTCTACAGCTAGAGCGGCTTCAGCTACTGCTTCGCTGACGCTGGGGTGGGGGTGTACGGTAGAGGTAAACTCATCTACAGTGGCTTCCAGTTTTAGAGCCAGCGCAGCTTCGGCGATAAGCTCAGTAGCATGAGGGCCTAAGATATGAACGCCTAAGACCTCACCGTAACGCTCATTAGCAATTACTTTTACAAATCCGTCCAGGCCTTCGATTAGAGCTTTGCCGTTGGCAGACATAGGGAAGCGCCCAACTTTGATTTTGTAGCCGGCATCTATGGCTTGCTTTTGGGTCAGACCGACGCTGGCTGCTTCTGGCTGCGTATAGATACAAGAGGGGACAGTTTTGTAATCAATTGGCCGGCGAGCACCCAGCGCATTTTCGGCGGCAGCAATACCTTCAGCAAAGGCCGCATGAGCTAACATGATACCCCCGATAGCATCGCCGACAGCATAGACTCCCGGAACCGATGTTTCCAGGTATTCGTTTACTTTGATCCGGGCTCGTTCCAGTTCTATGCCCACTTTTTCTAATCCCAGATTGGAAGTGGCTGGCCGACGGCCCACAGCTGCTAACACTGTGTTTACGGTAAACTGCAACTCACCTTCAGGGGCCTTAACTTGCACGCTTACGCCATCTGGAGCCGGAGTACAGCTTTGGACCTGGGCTCCAGTGTGAATCTCTATTCCTAAAGCGGCCAAATGAGTCTTTATCCCTTCGGCCAACTCTTCGTCTAAGTTAGGGAGAATTTGGGGTAGCATTTCCACTACAATGCACTTGGTTCCCAGCGCTTGATACACCGAGGCCAACTCTACGCCAATTACGCCGCCTCCGATAATGAGCATACTTTCCGGAATCTGCGATAACTCCAATGCAGCATCGCTATAAATTACTTCCGGCAGATCCAAGCCCGGAAGAGGTAGGTGTACCGGTTCCGAACCGGTGGCAATGATGATACGATCGACGGCAAGCTCAGTAACGGCACCATCGGCTGCTGTTATTGTTACCTTGTTTTGTCCGGTAAGTTGAGCTGTCCCGGTAAGCACCTGACAGTTGGCTTTGCGAAGCAGAAAACCTACACCTGTCACCAGGCGGTTAACCACTTGCTCACGTCGCTTTTGTAGTACCGGCCAGTCCACGGTGATATTATCTGCTTTTAAGCCTAAGTTTTCCCCGCGTAGCAGTGTTTGGTAAAGCTCCGTAGTGTGCAAAAGGACCTTCGTGGGGATACAACCTACATTAAGACAAGTGCCTCCGATAGCTTCTTTTTCCACCAATGTTACCTCGGCACCTAGCTGAGCAGCCCTTAGTGCAGCTACATAGCCGCCGGGGCCACCGCCAATAACCAATACTTTCACTATTCATTCCTCCCAGATTAAGCTAATACTGTTATAATTATATAACACTTCCATCTTAACTTCACAAAGCCAAGCGGCTCGGCTTTGTTTATAGCATTAGCCCAGGTTCTTCTAAGAAGGCTTTAATCTGAGATAAGAATTCGGAGGCTAAAGCCCCGTCTATCAAACGATGGTCAGCCGAGAGACTCAGGTTCATCATGGGTTTAATCACGACGGTGTCGTTTTCCGCTATTGGTTTATCAACAATACGGCATACGCCTAAGATGGCACTTTCCGGCTGGTTAATAACAGGTGTAAAGCTATCGATTCCATACATACCAAGATTGGTTACCGTAAAGGTGCCACCGCTGATTTCGTCGGGGGTAAGCTTGTTTTCCCGTGCTCTTCTAGCCAGATCACGAACCTCTTGCCCGAGAGCGTACAAGTTTTTTTCATCGGCGTTTTTAACCACAGGGACAATAAGGCCATTGTCTAGAGCTACAGCGATGCCTATATGGATGTAGTTGTGATAGACTATTTCTTCGCCTACAAGTGAGGCATTAACCAACGGGAAATTACGCAAAGCCTGGGCAGCTGCCAGGACGACGATATCGTTATAGGAAACTTTTCGATCCTGGGCTTTGTAACTGGCATAAACGCTTTTGGCTCGCGACATGTCTACTTCCATGTTGTAGGTAACGTGTGGTGCTACTCGCTTACTTTTGGCCATCCGTTCAGCAATGATCTTACGAATACCGACTAAGGGCTCAGAACGCGTTTCCTCAATTGGTTCTTCATCTTGAGACGATAGCCAAGCTGAAAAGACATCTTCCTTACCAATGCGACCGCAAACGGCTAGTTTGGTCAGGTCAATGCCCAGTTCCTTAGCTAGCTGCTGGGCTACCGGTGTGGCCCGAACCTCTTTGGCGGGAGTTGTTTCTTGAGCTGCGGCTACCTCCGGTTTCGATTCTAAGTAAGCTAACACGTCTTTTTCCACGATGCGTCCGTCTGGCCGTGAAGGTTCGATTACGTTTAAGTCAACATTGTGATCACGGGCCAGCTTCTTTGCTGCTGGGGAAGCTTTGACATACTTTACAGGGCCGTTGGTTTCTGCTGCTGCGGTCACTTTAACAGGAGCTGGAGCAGAATCGGCTGGCGTCGGGGTTGCTGCCGGTTGATCGGTAGTTACATTTGTTACCTCCGGAAGTGGCTCGTCAGCTGCAGCCAAAATTGCCACCGCTGCTCCTACCGGAACGGTGCTGCCTTCCGGAGCAATGATTTTTCTAAGTACACCTTCGTCTAAAGCTTCTACTTGGTTAGTAATTTTGTCAGTAGCTACCTCAAAAATGAGGTCACCTTTTTTTACTGTATCGCCAGTATCCTTTAACCAGCGGGTTATAGTACCTTCGGTCATGGTGAGCCCGAGTTTGGGCATGGTGACAGTATATGCCATGGTTTTTGGCTTCCTCTCCTTTCGTAATTAGTGCTGTGCTTATTGTAGGTGGGAAGAAAACAGAGGGTTGGTTTATTTGAGCATCAAATTTGGTAACCAGGTTGAAAGTGATGGGATAAAGGTAATACACATGAGCGCAGCGATGGAAGCTAGAACAAACGGAATTACTGCTTTTGAGATTTTGTCTATGGATATCTGGGCAATATTAGCACCGACATAAAGATTCACTGCTACCGGCGGCGTGATCTGACCGATGGCCAGGTTTACAGTCATCATGATGCCAAACCAAATGGGATCCCAACCGAAGTGGGCCATGATTGGCATTAGGACGGGTAAAAGTAGATAGTATATTGAAATCGCATCAAGAAGCATGCCTGACACAAAGAAAATTAGATTAATGATTAACAGAAGCAGATACTGGTTAGATGTTAAGGCTATTGCTGTCTGCGATATTTTTTCAACGACACCCAAAGTGGTCATGGCCCAGCCGAAAATACCGGCCAACGATACCACTAGCATAACCACGGCCGAGGAAATAGAGGAATCTACCAACAGTTGAACCAGATCTTGGAACGTTAGCGTTTTGTAGATGAAAACCCCTACAAAGAGCCCATAAAAGACAGCTACAGCTGCTGCTTCGGTAGGGGTGAAGATACCGCCATAAATACCACCTAAAATAATGATTGGAGTGATTAGCCCCCAAATAGCGTCTTTAAAAGCTAGCCAGATTTCTCTGCCAGTACCAAAGTCATCGCCTTTGTAGCCGCAGGCTACAGAAATGAGGAAAGCGGCTAAGATCAGAAACAGGCCTACTATTATACCGGGAATAATGCCGGCGATAAACAGTTCACTGATGGAAGCGCCGGTAATAACCCCATAGACAACGAAAGCAATGCTGGGGGGAATAATAATAGCAATACCGCTGGAAGCTGAAACTAAGGCAGCGGCGAAATCTTTCTTATAACCCATTTCAACCATGCCGGGGATCAATATTGTACCTAGTGCGGCTACGGTCGCTGGGCCGGAACCGGATACAGCACCCCAAAATAGGGCTGTGATTACAGTAACAACGGCCAAACCGCCTGGAATCGGTCCTACTAACAGGGCAACCAAGTGGATAATCTTATCCGAAATTTTCGCCTTACCCATAATTACGCCTGCTAAAATGAAAAACGGTATAGCCAACAGTGAGAACTTGGATATGTTGGCAAAAAAGACGGGAGCAAACATTTGGGTGCCTAACCCAGTAAGAGAGATAACGCTCATGGCGGCTACTCCTAAAGAGACGGAGATGGGCACGCGTAGAAAGATAAGGACGAAAAAGATTATTAACAGTAATGCCCCGGGGCTTATACCTAAGGCCACAGGAGCACCTCCCCTCCGTAATTAGTGTTCTTCTTGATTTGACAATGCTTTCAAGTCTGAGATGGCTGCCTGTACTGCACGTATCATCATAATAGCTGCACCGAAGGGTACGGCCAGTCCAAACCACCACATAGGCAGGGCCATTGAATAGGTGACCATTTGGTTCTTGTACTCTTGAGCGACCAGTCCAATGCCTTGATGAAACAAGCACATAAACAGGCCCGCCGCACAAATTGCTCCAAGGATCACTGCTGCTTTTTGCCACCGCACCGGCAGGCGTTCAACCACTAACTCCACACCCAAGTGAGCTTTCTTTCTAAAGGCAATGGCTCCGCCCAAAACAGTGATCCATACAAACAGGTTAATAATTAGCTCTTCTGTAAAAGCTAATGATCCGTTGGTAAGATAGCGTACGATAACGTTGGCGAAAGTAAGTGCCGCCATAAAAAAGAGTAGGATGGCACAAAGATACTCTTCGATCTTATCCAGCACTTTTAACATCCATATTACCCCCTTTGAAGTATTAGCGGGGCGCCAGGTGCTGTGCACCCAGCACCCCGCTTGTGCCTTAAAGCCAGGGTTATTTTGCTGCTTCGATAGCTTCTTCGAACGCTTTTACAATATCCACTCCGACTTTCTCGGCGTACTTGTCATAAACAGGTTTTGTTTTCTCTCTGAAAGGTGCCAGTTCTTCTTCTGAAAGATCAGTAACTTCCACACCTTTGTCCTTTAGCAGCTGAACACCGTCGCTGATGCTCTCGCGGTTAAGTTCGATCTGCCAGGCCATGGCATCTTTGGCTGCTTTCTTAATCTGATCCTGAATCTCAGCTGGGAAGCTGTCCCATACTTCTTTGTTAGCAGCGACTACTAGAGCGTCATAGGAATAGTGCCAGTTGGTCAGATACTTTTGTACTTCATAAATTTTGTTAGGTACAATTACGCCGGCAATGGGGTTTTCTTGGCCGTCAATAGTACCTTGCTGCAGGGCTGTAAAGACTTCGCCCCAGTTCATGGACACTGCATTAGCTCCGAGGGCACGCATAATGTCGATATAAATTGGGGTTACGACACGCATCTTAAGACCCTTAAGATCGTCCGGCGTCTTAATGGCATGTTTGTTATTGGTTACTTCACGGAAACCGTTCTCACCATAAGCTAAACCGACCATGTTGTACTCTTCCATTGCCGCCAATAGTTGCTCGCCGGCGGCAGAAGAAGTTGCAGCATCGACGGACTCATAGGTTGGGAACAAGAAAGGAAGCGAAAAGGCGTCGAACTCTTGGATAGTAGGTGCGATGTTAATGGTAGAGTTAACCATGAAATCAATAGCACCGCTTTGAACCATTTCGGCTTGACGCATCTGGTCGCCACCGGTGAGCATAGCGTTAGGATATACTTTCACATTTACTTTTCCGTCGGTGTATTCTTTTACCAGCTCTGCAAACTTGTTTCCACCCTGGCCCCAAATGGTTTCATTAGATACGTTCATGGTGAGCTTGTATTCGGCCTTTAGATTTGTTTCTTCTTCTCCGGAATCTGCGGGCTCTTGTGGCTGTGTACCGGCACAACCTGTAGCAACCATTACCATAGCGATAAGTAGGGAGATGGCTAACAAACGAATAATAGCTGTTTTTTTCATGAGCACGCCCCTTACGGGGCTTCACCTCCTAGTTTTTGGTCGCGAACCCCCCGATTAGTTTCATGAAATATGCTTTAGGCGTCACCCCTTTTCAATTTATATAAGAAGGGAAATTATTAGCAGATGTCTTTAACTGCCCCAACAATGTCTTCTACCTGGGGTAGCATAAGCGGTTCTAACGCTGGACTGAAGGGGATGGGTACGAAGTCGGCGCCGACACGCCTAATAGGCCCGTCCAGGTAATCAATAA
>DUNI01000103.1 GCA_012839445.1 Bacillota bacterium | reverse complement strand
GGCTGCCAACGACGGGTTCAGGCCTGATCTTAACAAGCTAGAGGATCTCATCGATAATAAGACTAAGCTACTTGTCCTAAATGTACCCCACAACCCCACCGGTGCTGTGATTCCTGAAGCTGATTTAAAAACAATTTTAGGCTGGGCAGAAGAAAAAGGCTTCTGGGTGCTGTGTGATGAAGTCTATCACGATCTCGGTCTAGAATCCAAAAACGTGCCTCCCTACGCTCGCACCTTAAGCCCTCGCGCCATCAGCGTGGGCAGCATGTCCAAGGCTTACGGTCTATCTGGTCTGCGTCTAGGTTGGTTCGTAGGGCCTCAAGAATTTGTAGACAAAGCTTGGGGCTGGAAAGATTATACCACCATTTCCATTTCTCCTGTTTCTGACTTCTTAGCTCAGCTGGCACTGGCCAACAAAGCTGCTGTAATAAAACGTAACATCGCCATTGCCCAGAAAAACTGGGAGCTGCTTTCCAATTGGTTAGCCAACAGGAACGATCTCATCGACTATATTCCTCCAGCAGCCGGTGTGTTGATCTTCCCCTGGCTCAAGCGAGCTGATATTTCCGGCACTGAGTTTTGCCAAAGCGCTTTCGATCAAGAAAGCGTGCTATTAGTACCGGGTGAGGCTTTCGGACAACCTGCTCATTTCCGCCTTGGTTTTGGCGGCGATCCCGAAACCTTTGCTACCGGTCTGGAACAACTCAATCTTACATGCGACAGGCTACAATCATAAGTCACATAATACTTCGCATCTTAGTTTAGCAATTATCTCCGAATGTCAATGAATATTTGAGCCACTGTGAGCAAAGCCTTCATTCTTTTCGGATGAAGGCTTTAGATTTTTTCGCATAAGAAGCCTACTAAAAGAGAGCGACCGCTAGGCCGCTCCCTTCAGAACTAGGTATCCATATCAAAGCTAGATTTCAAGTCGCTGGGCAGGTACTGGCCAGTTAAATCTAAAATGACATCATACAAGTATTAGACTTCTTCTGCTACCAGTTTACCATCTTCCATTTTGAGCATTAGTTGTACGAAACAATATGGACACTCCACTACGTCCCCCGAGCCTTTTCCGGCTGGAACCTCAAACTCCATATTGCACACCGGACACAGCACCATGGAATTCACCTCCGCTATTATTATGCTTCCATTATAGCAGTTCTTTCCACCCTAATCAATAACTGTTATCATAAGGGATCAATGGTCATTATCCTTACGCCTAACCACGGATTTCTATTTCGGCTACATAATTATGCAACTTAGCGGCAACGGCCTGCAAAAACTCCTTGGGGAAAGGCTGTTGCTGCTCCAAGTCAGGATCTAATAATGGCTTCACCGGTCTAAACTGTTGCAGCACATATTTTGACGCCCCCGCCAGTTCCTGGCCCATAACTAACAGATCGGTCTCATTTAACAGCCCCGGCACCACTGTGGTCCGAAATTCGTACGCCGGTGCCATTGTTGTTAGCAATTTAACACTGGTTTGAACCGCTTTTACATCTACCTTAGTACCTACTACCTGGCGGTATTTGTCCCAAGGGCTTTTTATGTCCATGGCTACATAATCCAGCAAACCATCGGCCAGCAGTTTTTTCAGCAATTTTGGCCTGGTACCATTGGTATCAAGCTTTATTTTAAGCCCTAGGGATTTAAGGTTCATAACAAGATCAGGTAATCCCGATGACAAAGTAGGTTCGCCTCCGCTAATACACACCGCTGGGACTAACTCCCGCCGTTCACCCAACTTCTTTAGCAATTCAGCCTGATCTACCGGTGGCAGTGCTGTTGATTCCCATACAAGTAAAGCATTATGACAAAAAGGACAACGCAAGTTGCACCCATCATAAAAAACCGTAGTGCAAATTTGGCCCGGGTAATCAACCCAACTGACCCATTCGACTCCCTTTATTTGCATTTACACGCCACCTTCATGTAATGTAACAACCATATCTCCCTAATACAGCTTTCATAGCCCCTACTTACCTGCTATTTGTTCCGGTCTCGCCTGCTCACCTACAGCGAATGTACTGCGCTGGCGAAACTCCTCTTGTTTTCCACGGTTCCAGTTTCGTACCGGCCGGTAGTAACCTACTACCCGGCTCCATACCTCTGTGTTTTCTTGGCAGTAAGGACACATAGGCTGTTCACCGGTTAGATATCCATGCTCCGGACAAACACTAAAAGTGGGAGTCAGAGAAAAGTAGGGCAACCGAAAATGCTTAAAAACAGTGCGAATAGCTTGTTCACAAGTGGCCAAATCTGTAACCCTTTCACCCAAGAAAGCATGAAATACTGTACCGCCGGTATAGCGTGTCTGCAGATCATCTTGGTGCTGTAAAGCAGAGAAGAGGTCTTTTCCATGATCCACCGCTAACTGAGTGGAATTAGTGTAATATGGCTCTTTTTCACCAGATGTGATAATATCCGGATAGAGTCCCCGGTCCAGTTTGGCCAAACGGTAACTAGTGCCTTCAGCAGGTGTAGCTTCTAAATTAAATAGTCGTCCTGTTTCTTCCTGATAATCACTAAGGCGCTGACGCATAAAATCTAGAACCTCTTGAGCAAAGGCTTTACCCTCTGGAGTATCGATGCCGGTATCCATAAGATTCAGCGCCGCCTCGTGCATCCCCACAATGCCGATGGTATTAAAGTGGTTCTCCCAGTAACCGCCATAACCGGCCTTGATATTCTGCAGGTAAAAACGAGAGTAAGGATACAAACCTTGTTCGGTAAATTGTTCCAAGGCCTTCCGTTTTAAGATTAAGCTTTCTTTAGCCAGATCCATGCGTTTTGCCACGAGCTCTAGGAACTCAGTTTTACCTCCTGCCAAATAACCAATCCGAGGCAGGTTGATTGTGACAACACCGATAGATCCCGTTAAAGGATTAGCGCCAAACAATCCTCCGCCCCTATGTTTAAGTTCACGTACGTCCAATCGCAACCGGCAACACATGGAACGAACGTCCTCCGGATCTAAATCCGAATTAATAAAGTTGGCGAAATAAGGAATACCATACTTAGCCGTCATGTACATAATTTTCTCAGCCACCGGTGTCCCCCAAGGAAAATCCGGAGTGATATTGTAGGTAGGAATGGGGAAAGTAAAAATCCGACCCTTAGCATCGCCTTCAGTCATTATCTCACAGAAGGCCTGATTTAACATATCCATCTCTGGTTGAAACTCACCGTAGCATTCCTGCCTGCGCTTACCGCCTAAAATTACCGGTTCGTTTATCATGGTCTTAGGCGGTCGCACATCAAAGGTAAGATTCACAAAGGGCGTTTGAAAGCCCACCCGAGTAGGCACATTAAGATTGAAAATAAATTCCTGCATGGCTTGTTTTACCTCCAGGTAGCTCAAGCCATCATGCCGGATAAACGGTGCCAAGTACGTATCAAAACTGGCCAGTGCTTGGGCCCCAGCTGCTTCGCCCTGAAGGGTATAAAAAAAGTTGGCGATCTGGCCTAAAGCTGTACGAAAATGTTTGGCCGGCGCACTTTCCACTTTTTGAGCGGCTCCCTTAAAGCCTTGGGACAAAAGATCTGATAAATCCCATCCACAGCAATACGGCGCTAACAAAGCCAAATCGTGCAGATGTATATCCCCATTGGTATGTGCTTGGGCCACAGCCGGTGGATAAATTCGATTGAGCCAGTAACGGGATGTAACCGCACCGATAATATGGTTATTTAAGCCTTGCAAAGAATAATCCATATTACTGTTTTCTTTGACCCGCCAGCTCGCTCCGTCCAAATAGCGTACAACTGTCTTTTCCACATCCAAGAAAATGTTCTCCAGGCTTCGCCAATCAGCACGTTGTTTGCGGTACAATATATAGGACTTAGCTGTACGTGCATGGCCATTTTCTATTAATACTTTCTCAACAATATCTTGAATCTCTTCTACTTCGGGAATATCTAAATCGCCATAGCGTTGAACCAAAATCCTTTCTACTTCTTGGGCCAATACTTCTGCCCTTTTCTGGTCACCGCCGCCCACTGATTGGGCTGCTTTGAAAATAGCCGTAGATATACGGTTACGATCATACGGAACTATTCGTCCGTCGCGTTTCCTAATTTGTCTCGGCACGTAACCTCACCCACCTGTAATACTTATTGCCACTACATTGTTATTATCACAACATGTAGTGGTATCTTAAGTATAGACCTACTACATAGGGAATGTCCAACCCTAAACAGGACATTCAAAGCCCAAGAAAAGAAACTAGGAACAGCAACCAAGGTTGCACGCCAGATTCCTTACTTACTCGTTCCCAACTTCTGGAGGTGTATCCATGCGTTGTCTACAACATCGAGCCATAGCTTGGCCCCTTTTAATAATTATCGTGATTGCCCATAGCATGGTTCCTGCCCTGGCCGCTCCCAGTGCGCCCGGCAGTGCATTGACAACACTGGAAGAAAAAGACCGGCTAATAGCAGAAATCCTTCAACTAGACACCAAGCTGGCCTTGTTACATGCAAAAAAAGCGGAAACAGAAGCCCTCTTAGCAAAGCTAAGAAGTAGCCTCAAAGACACCCAACAGGAAAAAAGTCAACTAGTAACCCTCGCTGCCGAAGAAGAGCAAAACGTAGGACGTTGGCTACGCTTTTTGGCTGAAGAAGGTAGCATTACCTATTTGGATGTTCTTTTAGGAGCAGCTGATCTCACTGATTTCTTAACCCGTTTGGACATTTTGATAACTATTATCGAATCTAATGTAAACAGCCTACAGCAACTACAAGTCTTGACCCAAAAAATTGAAGTTAAGGAACAAGAATTTAGAACTCGTGAACGCGATATCGCCAGCGCCTATGCAATCATAAAACGTAGCGTAGAGGAAGCCCAACAGGTGCGTGAAGCCAAGTCCCTGGCTCTAAAAGAAGCCGAAAAAAAGCTAGCCGACTTTCCGGCCATACTAGCCTTGAGCCAGGCTTGGGAACACGTATTGCCCGATATCGATCGTTGCCTCCAGCGCCTGAGCAAATTGCCCTGGAATACTATTAAGCCAGACAAAGTAAACTTAGACTACCTTCGCGGGCAGGCAGAGATTACATTCAAAGAAAGTACCCTGGCAGACCTTCTAAACCGTGGCCTTAGTCAAGAAGACAAGTTTAACCTACGGTGTCAACCAGGGTTTATGATTTTGGAACGTCCAGCACTGGACTACAGTATTCGCTTTACTATCAGTTCAAAAAGTCGCCGACTTGTCTTTGAGCCGCACTCGGTATCAGTAGGCGATACCCAGGTGCCCGACAGCGCTCTGGAGTTGTTATTTAAGGACCGCGATCTGGGCTTGAATGTACCGTTAATGGCCGGCCTGGAGATAGCCGATGCCGAGATCACCGGCGAAGGGATACGTATCTTTCTAAAGAGAGGTTCTTAAACCTGTTTTGAGCCTGACCGGTGCCCGTATTGGCAGTATGGTAAATTGGTCTCTAACAAATGTGTCCTGGCCTTTCCGGCCAAATAAAGCGACCCACATACCAGCACCACATCCTGTGGCCTGGCTAACGACAATGCCTTATCCACCGCCAGAGAGATATCCGGCTCTACTATTGCATCTACGCCCAGGACTTTGAGTCTAGCGGCTACCTCCTCCGGCTTAGCTGCACGCGGGCTCTCGGGCCTGGTAACAATGGCTTTACGGGCAATGGTGGCAAAGACCTTTAGAATACTGTTTACGTCTTTGTCCTCGAGCACTCCCAACACCAGTAGGCGTTGAGAGCCATCCAGGTACTCACCCACTGTACGGACCAACGCTTCGGCACCGTCAGGATTGTGAGCCCCGTCAACAATAGCTAAGGGCTCTTTTTTTATCACTTCAAAACGTCCCGGCCAACTGGCCTCTGCCAATCCCCTGCGAAGGGCGTCATCACTTACCGAGATACCTTGGTCCGACAGCGCCTGCAAAGCACAGACTGCTGTCGCCGTATTTTCCAGTTGGTGTGGCCCCAACAGCTTAATACTTAAGTCCGGCAACAAACAATCCGATAGTTTAATGTCAAAACGTTGACCGCTTAAATCATATTCCTTTGAGTAGACGGACACTAAATCTTCGGCAGCATAGACAGCTGCCTTTTTTTCCTTGGCCATAGACCGAAGGGCTGCGGCCGCTTCAGGTTCTTGCGCCCCTAACACTACCGGAACTTGTGTCTTTATAATCCCGGCTTTCTCGCGGGCAATAGCACCCAGCGTGTCCCCTAAAACACCCATATGGTCTAATCCAATACGGGTGATAACAGCCAGCTTTGGTGTAACTACATTGGTAGCGTCGAGCCGGCCGCCCATACCTACCTCCAAAACTAAGCAATCCACTCGGCGGGCGGCAAAATACAAAAACGCTACCACTGTCAGTACTTCAAACTCCGTTAGCACCAGGTTCCGGTCGGCCTGTAGCATGTCAACGGCCGACCGTACCTGGGTAAAATACTGTGCCAGCTCCTCTTTTGGGGCCGCCACACCATCGATCTGGAATCGTTCGGTATAAGCCGTAAGATGCGGCGATGTGTACAAACCGGTGCGGTATCCCGCTGCCGTGAGCACCGAGCTTATAAAAGTACACACTGAACCCTTTCCATTTGTACCTGCCACATGGATAACATCTAACTCTCTTTCCGGGTGACCTAATATGTCGAGCACCTGGTTGATTCGTTCAAGTCCTGGCCTGCTACCGAATTGTCCCAGCGACTCCAACCAGGCCATGGATTGTTGCCAGTTCATAGCACACCCTCTTTCCGGCCAATTGATAATGCTGAAGTGTCCCGAGAAACTATAAAACAGCTTAATGGTTGCCCTGCAGCCGAGTGAGGCGTTCCTTTAGGCGAGCTAACTTGTCGCGGTAGCCAACCTCTTTCTCCCGTTCTTTTTGAACCACCTCTGCCGGTGCCTTAGCCAGAAAGCCTTTGTTAGCCAGCATCCGCTCCGACCGTTTTACTTCCGCCTCCATGGCGGCAATTTCTTTCTTAACCCGAGCTGTTTCCTTATCCATGTCCACCAAATCAGCCAACGGCAAATATACTTCAACCCCGTTGGTAATAAAGCTCACTGCCTGCGGTGGCTTTTCGGCTGTAATGAGACCCGTAACTACTTCATTGGCCCAGGCCAAGCTTACAATATACATACTGCTTTGCTTTAGCACAGCCGCAGTCTCCGGCTTAGCTTGGATAATTACCCGAGCCCGGCGAGTAGGCGGAACATCCATTTCGGCCCGGGCGTTTCTAATACCGCGTACCACTTCTTGAATCAAAGCAAACTCCTTCTCGGCTTTCTCGTCCCGTTCCCCTATCTCCTTCGGATAAGGAGCATTCATGATGCTTTCACCTTCATGCGGAAGGTGTTGCCATATTTCTTCGGTAATAAACGGCATGAACGGATGCAGTAACCTCAAGGTACGCTCTAAAACCTCCCACATAACATACTGAGCTGTCTGGCGTGCCTTTTCGTCGTCCCCGTAAAGGCGCAGCTTTGCCAGTTCTACATACCAATCGCAGAACTCATCCCAAATAAACTCATACAGCGCTGTTCCGGCTCCTCCCAGATCATAGTCGCTAATAAGTTCCACCACACGGTTCCTTACAGAACTAAAACGACTTCTGATCCAACGGTCAGCCAAAGTAAACTCGAGATCCGATGGATTAACTTGGCTGGGATCAAATCCTTCCAGGTTTAGCAAGGCCAACCGGGATACGTTCCAAACCTTATTAGCAAAGTTCCGTGTTGCCTCTACCCGCTCCCAGTTAAAACGAAGATCGTAGCCGGGAACACTGCCAGTGATGAGCATAAAGCGCAGCGTATCTGCTCCGTATTTTTCTATTACTTCCAGCGGATCAATGCCATTGCCTAAGGACTTACTCATCTTACGCCCCTCGGCATCCAGCACCAGACCATGAATAAATACGTCCTTAAAGGGAACGTCGTCCATAAAAGCCAAGGCCATGAAAATCATCCGAGCCACCCAGAAGAAAATAATATCGCGCCCAGTAACCAGCACCGACGTAGGATAAAAGTATTTCAAGTCTGCGGTCTCCTCAGGCCACCCCAAAGTAGAAAACGGCCATAGAGCTGAAGAAAACCAAGTGTCCAATACATCCGGATCCTGCTCTATATGGCTGCTGCCGCATTTGGGGCAGGAACTGATATCATCGCGACTGGCAATTTCCTTCCCGCAATCTTTGCAGTACCAAACAGGAATCCGGTGGCCCCACCACAGCTGGCGCGAAATACACCAGTCACGGATATTCTCCAACCACTGACAATAAATCTTGGTGAAACGCTCAGGAACAAATCTAATGCCGCCTTCTTTAACCACTTGTAAAGCCGGTTCGGCCAAGGGCTTCATCTTAACAAACCACTGTTTGGAAAGCAGCGGTTCAATCACCGTGTTACAGCGAGAACAATGACCTACAGCATGATCCAAGTCTTCTATCTTTTCCAAATAGCCGCCCTCTTGAAGCTTATTAACCAGTTGCCGGCGACATTCATAGCGATCCAGCCCGGCAAACTTCCCAGCACCCTCGGTCATCCGACCATCTAAACCAATAACAGTAACTTGTTTTAAGTCATGGCGTTGCCCGATCTCAAAGTCGTTAGGATCATGGCTGGGCGTAATTTTTACAGCGCCGGTACCAAAAGTAGGATCCACATAATAATCGGCAATGATAGGCATGCGCCGGCCTACCAGGGGCAATATGACCTCTTTACCTACTAAGTCCTTGTAACGCTCATCATGAGGATTGACAGCCACAGCTGTATCGCCAAGGATCGTCTCCGGACGGGTGGTAGCCACAGTAACATAGCCGTTCTCCTCATCAGCCAAAGGATAACGCACATACCACAGATGGCCAGTGGTATCTTCGTGCTCCACTTCAATATCGGAAATGGCCGTATGACACTGCGGGCACCAGTTTACAATGTAGCTTCCCCGATAAATTAAGCCACGCTCATATAGACTTACAAAAACCTCGCGAACAGCATGCGAACAACCTTCGTCCATAGTAAAACGTTCACGGGTAAAATCACAGGAAGCCCCTAACCGCTGCAGTTGCGTGATAATCCTTCCACCGTACTGGTGCTTCCATTCCCATACCTTCTCCAGAAACTTTTCCCGGCCCAGATCCCAGCGGCTCAATCCTTCCTTGGCCAGCTCGGCTTCCACCCGCGCTTGAGTTGCAATACCGGCATGGTCCGTACCTGGCAACCACAAAGTAGGATTGCCCTTCATACGGTGATACCGGATCAGAACGTCTTGGATAGTATTATCCAAGGCATGACCCATATGAAGAGCTCCGGTTACATTAGGTGGTGGAATCACAATGGTGTACGGTTGTTTCTCCGGATCAATTTCCGGGGTAAAGCAACCGTTATCCAGCCAATACTGATACCATTTTTCTTCTACCGCATGGGGATCATAAACAGTAGGTATATCTTTCGTTGTCATTGATATCTTCCTTTCTTCAATGTACTTTCCAACCTAAAATACTTTGACCGGGACAAAAACAACTCTTAGACCGGCAAATACAAAAGCCTCCGCCCGCTAAGGACGGAGGCCCGTGGTACCACCTTATTTCCCCGGCCAAACGCAATATTCAGCCGGGCTCTTAGCCTTAACGCGACCTGACGGCCCAAGCTACTTTATTCACCCGGGCAGCTCCTAGGCGACTTTCGGCGCTCTTTCCGAGGAAACCTTGCACCCTTGGGTTTCCCTCTCTGAACAGCTTAGGCAGCCTACTCCTCCCAGTCACAGCCTTAACCTAATAAAGCAAATTATTGCCTTAATAATACCCTACGCTTCCGGCACTGTCAAGTATTAAGGCAATAATTTGCTTTATTAGGTTAAGGCTGTGACTGGGAGGAGTAGGCTGCCTAAGCTGTTCAGAGAGGGAAACCCAAGGGTGCAAG
>DUNI01000102.1 GCA_012839445.1 Bacillota bacterium | reverse complement strand
CTAGAACCGGTGGTGGCGTTACCTTCAGCTACTTACGCTTTAACGAAACATGATCTGCCGGAACTTAGGGTTGAATATGAACGATTGGCTCGCCTGTATGAAAAAGAGGCTATTGCCGGCAGGCCTTTCAAGTTCTTTCATTTTGAAATTGATTTAGACCATGGACCTTGTTTGGCTAAGCGTTTCACCGGTTGCGGATCCGGTCACGAGTACTTTGCCGTGGCACCAAACGGAGACCTGTATCCCTGTCATCAATTTGTGGGTCGTGACGGCTATAAGGTGGGATCGGTTACCGACGGCATAGTCCGGACTGACTTAGTGGCCGAATTTCGCCAGACTACTTTGCTCACAAAAGAGAAATGTCGTTCTTGTTTTGCTCGTTATTTTTGCGGCGGCGGCTGTCATGCCAATGCGGAACTTTTCACCGGCAGTATTCATGAGCCATACGAACTCGGCTGCGAGTTAGAGCGAATGCGGGTAGAATATGCATTATATTTATACCACGCATTGGCAGGAATTCCAGCTAACCGAAAAGAATAAATTAAAGGTTGACTCCGCTTAAGGGGGCGGCACCGTGAAGATAAAAGAGGACAAGCTGGACATAACCAAAAGCCTTAGGGCGATTGAGTGGCTTAAGACCGAGCTGCTAGGTGCAGTTACCCTGGTGTTTAGGGCGACAGCTAAAAACTCCCAGGATATTATTGCTGATGCCTTAGCACAGGTAGTGCTTATTGTTTATCTTCTCGGTCGACGGCTTGGCATCGGGTTTGGTGTTATTGATAATCGACTTTCCGACATGGTACGGCAAAGCATTGCCAGTGATCACGAACTAGAAAAATGGTATAGTGACTTATCGGCACTGGAGGAGCACTTAAGAAACAAATAAGAGGTGAAGCGTGTGGCCCCGAAGAGATCAACTCGTTCATTGGTGGAAGCAGCTTTTTTGGCTGCCCTTACAGTAGTTTTTTGCCTTGCGACCATATATCTTCCTGTTTTGGGGCTGTTCACCAGCTTTTTTTGGCCTGTTCCAATTGTATTGCTTGGTGTTCGCCACGACTTGAGTTTGTCGATACTGGCTACTGTTGTGGCTGGCATAATAGTGGGCATTTTAGCAGGGCCGTTGACTGCCATTAGTATGTTTTTGGGTCTTGGCGTTCTGGGCCTAGTGTTGGGTACAGCTATGAGACGTCGTTTAAAACCGTATAGGGTGGTGGGGCTAGGAGCTATTGCTATGTTAGTTTCCATACTCCTTTTGTTTGCCTTATCACTCTTTGTTATGGGAATTAATCCTCTAGAGAGTTATTTTAGTTTGTACCAGGATTCGCTTAAGAGCACCATGAGCCTCTACCAGCGACTGGGAATAACCGGAGATGCACTAAAACAAATGGAAGATAAGCTGGCTCAAAGCATGACTTTGATGCGCTATCTTTTACCCATGGCTATGGTAGTTGGGAGTATGGTTCTAGCGCTGCTAAATTTTTTATTGTCGCGCTCGATATTGGCTCGCCTTGGGGTAACTTATCCCGGTTTTTCACCGTTTGCCACCTGGCAGTTGCCGCGGGGAGTAGCTATTGGATATTTAGCCGGCGCGGTTTTTTTTGTGGCCGGCAATTATACAGGGCACGAAGTGCTGAAACATATTGGGATGAATGTTCAGGCCATTTTTCAGCTGGCTCTCCTTGTACAGGGGTTAGCTGTTGCGTGGCACTTTATGGAGACTTGTCAGCTAGCCAAGGGATTCCGTGTGCTGGTGACGGTGTTGACCTTCCTTATCCCTTTGTTCGGACAGGCGTTGTTCTTCATTGGCTTATTTGATTTGTTTTTTGATTTTCGCCGCCTGAGACTTTAAGGAGAGATAAGCATGGGTTACAGGGAATTCCCGGGCAAAGATTTAGGGAGCTTTTACCGGCTGCTGATATGGCATGTAGTGGCTTTATTTGCTCTTGGTCGATACAATCTCCTGCTGGCGATTGTAGGGGCAGTAGTAACTGCCGGCTTGATGTGGTACGAGCTACAACACGTACATCAAGGTGCTCCGGTGACCTCTTTACCTGAACTAACGGTTCAAGGCGAGGGTATCGCACGTAAAGCCGTGTTGCGCTCACCTTTTCCCATGGTGCTGGTGAATAAGAAGGGGCGCATTTTACTGGCTAGCAAGTCGTTTACAGCCCTTTTTTCCGGGAACCAACGAGGGCGAAAGTTGCCGGAGGTACTGTTACCTTTGCTGGAAAAAGAGAATGAGTTGCTAATAGACGTGAACGAAACCAAGTATCGTGCTATCCGACATGAGTACGATGGGTATAGCGGAACAGTGCGCGCCCTATACTTAATAGATGAAAATGAAGCCTGGCAGCTGAAGCAG
Source organism: Bacillota bacterium (assembly GCA_012839445.1). Lineage (GTDB taxonomy): Bacteria > Bacillota > DTU030 > DUMP01 > DUMP01 > DUNI01. The sequence continues at coordinate 2,960 of DUNI01000102.1, read as the reverse complement.
GCCTTGAAGGAGCAGTCGCCGGTGTTAGGACTGCTGCAGGTGGACAACTATGAAGAGGTTTTGGCCGGAACGCCTGAAACACAGCGGCCACTGCTGAAAGCCGCCGTGGATAAGCTGCTTACTGAATGGGCCCAAAATTCCTCGGCTTATCTACATCGTTATGCCGAAGGACGTTATATCCTAGTACTGAACGGGAAAGTGCTGGATTCTTATAAAGAAGATAAGTTTGCTCTGTTAGATAAGGTGAAGGAGATCGATTTTGGCAATACCATACCGGCGACTATTAGCATAGGGCTAGGTACCGGTTCCAAGGACTTATTGGAACTGGCGAATTATGCACAGCTGTCGCTGGACTTGGCTCTGGGCCGGGGAGGAGATCAAGCAGTAATCAAGAGCCCGAAAGACTTCTCCTATTACGGCGGCAAGACCATGGCTCCGGAAAAGCGTACCAAAGTGCGTGCCCGGGTGATAGCTCAAGCTCTTAGGGAGCTGATTAATGCTGCCGACCGAGTTCTGATTATGGGACATGCCAACGCCGACCCAGACAGCTTGGGTTCAGCGGTGGCCTTAGCCAAGGCAGCCCGCGATTTGGGCCGGCCAGGTTATGTGGTACTAGAAGAAGTCACGTTGTCCATTGAAAAAGTTTATAATTACTTACACGAACACGACACCTATCATGATGTCTTTGTGGAACCGGGGGCAGCCGGTCGGTTGATTTCTCCTGATACCTTGCTCATAGTGGTGGATACCCATAAACCCTCTTTAGTGGTAGCACCGCGCTTACTTACACGAACCAAAAAAGTAGTTGTTATCGATCATCACCGCCGGGCCGAAGAATTTATTTCTGAGCCAACGTTGATCTACTTAGAAAGCTACGCTTCATCTACATCAGAATTAGTAACGGAAATACTGCAGTACTTAGAAGGAGTACAATTAACTTCTTTGGAAGCTACAGCTCTCTTAGCCGGCATTACTGTGGATACGAAGAATTTCGCTTTTCAAACAGGTGTCCGTACGTTTGAAGCGGCAGCCTATCTCAGGCGAAGCGGTGCCGATGCGCGCCTTATCCAAAAGCTGTTTCGTGATGATTTGGCTTCTTTTGTTCGTCGAGCTCAGATTATCGAATCCACCACCCTTTTGCCAGGCGGGCTAGCCTTGGCGTGGATAAAGGATGCATCCGCCGACAGTCAGTTGTTAGCGGCTCAGGTAGCCAATGAACTATTGAACATTGAGGAAATAAAAGCTTCTTTTGTGGTGTATCCCTTCAAAGACGGTGCAGCAGTTAGTGCCCGGTCGTTAGGTGATGTTAACGTGCAAGTGTTAATGGAGAAAATTGGTGGGGGCGGCCATCTAAATATTGCCGGGGCCCAGCTAAAAGGCATGTCGTTGGGCTCGGCTCAGGAAAAGCTACAGCAGGTACTGGAAGAATATCTTACTGAGGAAGGTGAGGTCAAATGAAAGTAATTCTACAGCAAGATGTACCTCGCTTAGGCAAGCAAGGCGATGTAGTAGAGGTAAACGACGGTTATGCTCGTAATTATCTGTTGCCACGCCAGTTGGCGAAGGAGGCAACAGCGGGCAGATTAAAGGAAGTGGAGCGGCGGCGAAAGAGTCAAGCGTCTAAGGAAGCTCGTGCCGAGAAAGAAGCTCGTGCCCTGGCAGAGCGTTTGTCAGGGGAAGCGGTCGTTATAACCGCCCGCGCTGGGGAAGGCGGGCGTCTTTTTGGCTCAGTTACCAATCAAGATATTGCCGCTGCTATCAAGAAACGATTCAAACTGAACATCGACAGAAGAAAGATAGAATTAAAAGAACCCTTGAAAGCACTAGGGGAACATAACGTTACTTTACGGTTATTTACCAATGTGACTTGTGAGATCAAGGTACAAGTGGTATCTGAATAGACGCATGGGGACAGGCTTACCTTTAGAGGGGGGGAGCTTGAAAGGTTCCTGAGGGAGAGAAGAGACTATGGCTCTTAGTGTTACGGATCGTTTACCGCCTTGCAACGTAGAAGCGGAGCAATCGGTTCTAGGCGCCATGCTGCTGGATTCTGAAGCAGTAATAACAGCAGCAGAGGTTCTACGCTGGGAGGATTTTTACCAGGAAAACCATCAGCAGATTTTCAAAATCATGCTGGATTTGTCTAATTCCGGGATTGCTTGTGACTTGGTTACAGTGAGCGAGGCTCTGAATCAAGATGGCAAGTTAGAAGTAGTGGGCGGGGTTGGCTACCTGTCTGATTTAGCTTCAGCGGTTCCCAGCACAGCAAACGTGGAATATTATGCTCATATTGTGGCCGAAAAATCACTTCTGCGTCAGTTGATCCGGGAGGCTAACCGGATTATAGAACATAGTTACGCAGCTGCTGACGATGCGACTACTATTTTAGACCGAGCAGAAAGAGCCATTTTAGACGTGGCCCAGCGTCGCAGTGGGCAAGATTTTCTTCCCATTCGTGATGTGCTCATTGAAGCTTTTGATCGGATTGAATACCTATCTCAAAACCAAGGGGTTATTCCAGGTATCCCTACCGGTTTTCGGGATCTGGATCGTCTTACCAGTGGCTTACAACCATCGGATTTTGTGGTGGTGGCAGCGCGCCCTTCCATGGGGAAAACAAGCCTGTGCCTAAACATTGCCCAACATGTGGCCCTTAACGAGGGACAGCCAGTGGCTCTTTTTAGTCTTGAAATGTCCAAAGAGCAGCTGGTACAGCGGCTGCTGTCAGCTGAAGCACGCATCCCTGGTCAGAAACTTAGGACCGGCAACTTAGACGAAGAAGATTGGCCCCGGTTAGTAGCGGCCATGGGCACTTTGTCAGAAGTACCTATTTTTATTGATGATAGTCCGGCTTTAACAGCTATGGACATCCGGGCCAAAACTCGGCGCCTGGTTCAAGAACAAGGGCCGGGGCTAGTTATTATTGACTATTTGCAGCTTATTGCCGGCCATGGACGGGG
>DUNI01000101.1 GCA_012839445.1 Bacillota bacterium | reverse complement strand
GTCCTGCAGGTCTGTATGCCTGCCCGTGCCCCTGTGCTGCTTCGCCAAGGCTTGGTGGTTGCCGGCCCATCTTCATGCTCCACGATATACCTCAGAACGAATGTGTTTTGATTTAGGTTGGGCGAAGCAGGGGGACAGCTTGAGCCTTGCTAACAATAGTAGATTTTCTCATAGCGGTTCTTATTGGGTACTAGGATGAATAAAGAGGGAAGGACAATTCTTTGGCCTTACTACCCCCAAAAAACCGGAAGTGTTTGCGACTAATACTGTAGGACGCTAAACCAGATAGAAGGAGGAAATCGCGGGATGAAAAGAACGGTTCGGATGTTGATTGTGGGGCTGGTGCTGACGGCGGTGCTGGTTAGTACTCTTCCCCAGGTAGCACTGGCGGCACCTAAGTGGGGTGCAAACCCGGGGAAAGGTCCCAAGATTAAGTTCAAGGACATTGAGAGGAATTGGGCCCGGAATTACATTGAGCAAATGACATTGGCAGGGATGTTTAAGGGAGTAAGCGAAGACAAATTTGCACCGGAAGACAGCGTGGAAAGTGTTCAGGTTTTGGTGATGTTGGTTCGGGCATTAGGTTATGAAGAAGATGCATTGAAGTACCAGCAGGATAAAGACACAATCAGAAATATGGCCGGTATTCCTGCCTGGGCGCGTGGGTATGTGCGTGTTGCCTTGGAGGAAGAATTAATTAGCGAGCAGGAACTGCGTAATCTGCGTCCCGGTCAAAAGGCGACTCGCTTAGATGTGGCTAAGTATATCAGCCGTCTGTTTGACGAGGACGATGATTGGTGGGACGATTTTGATTTGACCGGTCTTAGAGACCTGGATGATTTGCCCGACAGCCTGAAGGCATATATTGCCCTGGTGGCTAAAAAGGGTATCATGGTGGGTACGCCGGAAGGGTGCTGGTTGCCCCACAATCTGTTAAATCGTGGTCAGATGGCGAAGATTTTCTCCATGATCCTGAGCCGACTGGGGAACCGCTCTGAGCAACTACAGACATACGTTTACGGTGAGGTTGTTAAGGTGCAGCCGGAAACCAGCAAAAAGGATGCCAGCATAACCATCAAGGCCAAACAGGATACGTCCACATATAAGGTGGCAGACGACTGCGTTATTTATATCGATGGTAAATCGACCAACTACCTTGAAGACGTAATTTCCGGGCAACGTGTACGGCTGACATTGGCCGGAAGCGGCAGCACACAGAAAGTGGTATATATTAAGGCCGAAACACCGAAGGAGACAGAGATAGAAGTCACAGGAACCATCAGCGGTCTTACTTTGGGGCAAGATGCCGCTATTACAGTGACAACTGGCAGCGGACGCAAGATTACGTTTGAAGTAGATGACGAGACTTATATCAGCCTGGACCGCCAGGAAGTGTTTTTGGACGATCTAAGACTGGAGCAGAAAGTAACGGTAACAGGCCGTCAAGAAGGTAAAGCTAACATAGCCATTGAGATTGTTGCACAATCGAATCAGAAAGAAGTTTCCGGTGAGATTACTGCAGTGGTTACTAAGAAAAACCCGTCGTTGTCCTTAGAAGATGACAAGGGGCGCAACTACACCTTTAGAATCACGAAGCGTACTACCATTCGCTTAAACAAAGGAACCGCTGTACTTGAAGATCTACAGCCCGGCGATAAGGTTAAGGTCTGGGCGCTTGATGACGAAGCCATCAGGGTAGAAGCTCAGCGGGAGGAACCGAAGGAGGAAGAAATAGAAGGTCGGATTGTGGCTTTGGTGCTAGGAGAGGACCCTGCTATCACGATTCGGACTAAGGCCGGCCGGGAATATACTTATGATGTAACTGACGCTACCAAAATCCGCTTGGACAATAAGGCAGCCGCTTTAGATGCTCTTAAAGTTGGTTGGCAGGTAGAACTTAAAGTGAAAGGTGACGAGGCAATGAATATCTGGGCCGAGTCACCGGAGGATGATGATGAGCGAACAGTGGAAGGCGTTATAGTGCAAATTAAACGGGGAAACAAAAAATATATTACGATTGAAGATAATAATGGTCGTAAACGCGAGTATGAAATAGATAATGACGCTCGCTTCTTCTTGGACGATGAGGAAGTTACTCTGGCTGACTTAAAGATTGACCTTGAGGTGGAGCTTACTATTAAAGATGGAATCGTATACGAAATCAGGGCTGAAGACTAGAAGGTTTTGTAGAATCCTCCCTGTACTGGGAGGATTTTCTTTTTCTGGGGGCGAATAGTTATCTTAATACGGTGGCCGGGGAGGATTTTCTTATGACTGACAAATGGTCGCAAAGACTCGCGATTTTTCTGGTGACGCTACTTTTGGTTGGTGCGACGCTGCCGGTACAGGCAGCAGGGAACTTTACTGATCTACAAGGTCACTGGGTAGAAGCTAAGGTGAACGACTTAGTGGCAGCCGGTATTATAAGTTCCGGTGAGAAGTACCGGCCGCGCGACCCGGTAACCAGAGCCGATTTTGTTAAGATGCTGGTAATGGCTGCAGAGTTGCCACACGCGGTTTCGGTACCGTCTACTTTTAGCGACGTGCGTCAGGACCAATGGTTCTATAAATATGTAGAAACAGCAGCTTATCACGGTGTAGTTAAGGGAGACTCTACTGGCCGATTCAGGCCCCATGAAGGTTTGACCAGAGAACAAATGGCCAGCTTAATAATAAGAGCGCTTAAAGATGAAGCCGATGCCGGCAACAGTTTCCTGGCTCGGTTCAAAGACGGGAACCAAGTGTCTAAATGGGCCGAAGCTGATGTGGCTCGAGCAGTAGCTAGGGGTATTATTTCCGGAACTGATCAAGGCTTTCTCTTTCCCACTCAGGCTGCTACTCGGGACCAGGCAGCGGCGGTGATCTGGCAGGTATGGAAAAAGAAAGGGACCGGCGGCTCTCCCACTGTTCCGTCAACTCCGGCGGGAACGTTAACTGCAGTGGCCAAATCACCAAATCTAACTAATGTGGTGGTTACTTTCAATGGCCCTGTTGATGCCAGCAGCGCCGGCCAGCTAGCTCGTTACCGGCTGGTACCTGCCACTGGTTTACAGGTGGAAGTACCGGTGGAGGCAATACAGGTAGCTGCCGATGGCCAAAGTGTTACCTTAGCCACAGGGACGCTAGCTAAGGGAACACGCTATCTGTTGTCCATCCTTGATCTGACAGCCGGTGGGAAAACCCATACCTTGTCCCTGTACTTTACTGCCGGTGGTGACTCTGAATCCGGCGGGACCGAAGTCACCGGTAGTGACAAGAATGTGGCCATCTTAGGCCCGACACGGCTTAAAGTTGCTTTTGATCAGGACCTGGATCCGGAATCCGTGACTGCTGGGCCGGAGGGAAACTTTACCTTGGTTT
>DUNI01000100.1 GCA_012839445.1 Bacillota bacterium | reverse complement strand
GGGTATACACCTATTTATGCTGCTTTTTACAGCATAATTGCTACTATAGTTGTAGCTATGTTGCGCAAGGAAACAAGACTAGATGTAAAGAAGCTGGCACACGCATTAGAGAGTGGTGCTCGAGGTGTCTTAGGCGTAGCCATCGCTTGTGCTGTTGTAGGGTTCGTCGTCGGTGTGATTTCTTTGACAGGCCTAGGACTTAGGATGGCGGATATCATTCTTACCCTGTCAGCAAACAACCTTTATTTGACCCTTATATTGGCCATGGTAGCCTGCATTGTTCTGGGGATGGGAATGCCCACGTCAGCAGCCTACATTGTGGCGGCGACGGTGACTGTTCCTGCTCTGGATCGCTTTGGTATCCCAGGTATCACTGCACATCTCTTTGTACTTTATTTTGCGGTCTTGTCGGCAATTACACCTCCGGTTGCACTAGCTTCTTATGCTGGTGCCGGTGTTGCAGGTGCTTCCCCGACAAAAGTTGGCTGGACTGCTGTGCGCTTGGGTTTAGCTGGGTTTATTGTTCCCTTCATATTTGTTTTTTCGCCGAGCCTCCTTTTGGAGCATCCAAACTTTATTTGGACTGTATGGGCGATCATAACCGCCATTATCGGTGTTTATAGTTTGAGTGCATCCTTACAAGGATTTATGCTATGCAAAACTAATACCATAGAGAGAATAGTTCTTTTCGCTTCTGCTATCCTTCTTATCAAGTCTGGTTTGGCGACAGATATTCCAGGTATTGGACTGACGACATTAGTTTTGGCAATGCAGCGTAAGCGGCAAAGCACATTTCAAGATATGAATAACAACGCTTAGCTATATGATAGGGAGGTTGGTAACAGTGAAGGTAACAGTTCCGTACGGAACAGGTATATTATCTGTTGATATACCCGAGAAAAACTTGTTGGGAGTAATTCTCCCACCGGATGTTCCTGTTAAAGAGACAGAACCGGCTATTCGCGAAGCACTGGCTCAACCTATTGGATCACGTCGACTAAGAGAAATGGTTCAGGCAGGTCAAAAGGTAGTGATAATACCCACTGATATTACACGCAGTTTGCACGAAGAAATAATTTTACCGCTACTGTTAGAAGAGTTGAATGCTGCAGGCGTAAAAGATCAAGATATAACATTAGTTATTGCTACCGGCACACATCGTCCTAACAGTCGCGAAGAATGCATAGCAATGTATGGACAAGAAGTGGTTGATCGCATCAGGATAATTAACCACTCAGCCTATGATGAAACGAGATTAAAATATTTAGGAAAAACTCCTTCTCGTGGCATACCAGTGAAAGTGAACCAAGTAGTAGCTGAGGCTGACGTAAAGATTTCTACCGGCGTCATTGAACCGCATTTGTTTGCCGGTTATAGCGGCGGGGTAAAAAGCATTGCTGTAGGGGTAGCTGGTGCTGAGACTATTGCTGCTACTCACAACGTAGATATACTCGATGACTCAAGAACTAGGCTAGGAGTTATAGAAGGAAATGTGTTCCGCCAGTTTCTGGAGGAAGCTACTGGGTTTGTGCAGTTAGACTTTATTGTCAACATGGTTCTTAATCCCAAAAAGGAATGTGTTAAGGTTGTGGCCGGCGATCCGGTAGCTGCACATGCTGAAGGAGTACGTGTGGCTCGACAGGTGTATGAGGTGCCGGTAAAGCAGCAGGCTGATATTGTCATTGCTGCCCCTGGTTATCCGAAAGACGTAGATCTTTATCAGGCTACACGTGCTGTAAACACCAGCGTTTATGGACCAAAACCTTTGGTGAAACAAAACGGTGTACTGATAATACCGGCAGCTTGCCCGGATGGTATTGGTCATGAAGGGTACCATGCATGGATGAGGACTGTAAACTCGGCCAATGAGGCTGTAGCAAAGGCTAAGTCGGAAGGATTTGCTCCGGGTGAGCATAAGGTTTTTGTACTCGGTCGAATCTTACAGCGAGCAGAGCTCAAAATAGTGGGTTCTGCAGTTCCGGATGAGACTTTAAGAGATCTATTGCTCACGCCGGTAGAATCTATGGAGCTTGCGTTGCAGCAGGCGTTTGCGAAGCTGGGGTCCGATGCTACTGTCTGGGTATTGCCTTATGGTGTAATAACTATCCCAGTGCTTGATTAGGTGCTTAGATAAGTCCCTGCTTGGAAGGCAAATTGAGAGGTCGAAAGGAGTGAATTTAGATGAGGGCAATTGCCATAACCGAAAAAGATAATGTGGCTACTGCTTTAGGAGACACAAAAGGCGGGGAAGTAGTTGTAGTGCATCAGTGTGATGTTAATAGAAAGATAAAAGTCAGAGACCCTATTGCTTTTGGCCACAAGTTTGCTCTGCAACGGATAAATGTAGGTCAGAACATCATTAAATATGGAGAAGTAATTGGTAAAGCCACGGCGACGATAGAGCCTGGAGAACATGTTCATATCCATAATGTTGAAAGTCAAAGAGGGCGTGGCGATTTGCCAACAAAGGAGTGAGTTCGTTTGTGACAATACAAGGTTATGTTCGCGCAAGCGGTGAGGTAGGAATCCGCAACCATGTTCTTATTCTTCCGGTAGTGGTTTGCGCCAGTGAAGTAGCAGCACGTATTGCTGCTTCGGTTCCAGGGTCTGTGGCTGTGCCTCACCAGCACGGGTGTGGACAAATAGGCTCTGATTTTGACCAGACAAAGCGCACATTGGTCGGGTTTGCGACCAATCCTAATGTGTTTGGTGTTGTGGTTGTAGGTTTAGGTTGTGAAAAAGTGGCAGCAGAGCAAGTGGCCTCCGATATTGCTTCTTTTGGGCAAACAGTAGAGCTTGTTGTAATTCAAAAGGAAGGCGGTTCTACCGGAGCAATCCAAAAAGGCATCAAGATAGCTACAGGGCTAGTAGAGAAAGCCCAAAAAGTGCAGGCTGAAGAGGTCCCCACCAGCTCTCTGGTTTTAGGGCTAGAATGCGGTGGTTCTGATGCCACGTCCGGATTAGCTTCTAACCCAGCACTGGGTGCAGCTTCAGATTTGCTGGTGGCGGCAGGTGGCACGTCGATTCTTTCGGAAACTCCAGAGCTTATGGGTGCTGAGCATCTGTTGGCTAGGCGTGCTGTGAATGAGAAGGTAGCCGAAAAAATATTTAAGATTGTGGCCAATGTAGAAAGGCAAGCCAGGAGGATGGGTGTGGATATTCGTGGTGCTCAGCCAGCACCGGGGAACATTGCCGGTGGTATTACCACTATTGAAGAAAAGTCTTTGGGCTGCATCTATAAAGCGGGAATTGCGCAAATACAGGGTGTAGTGGATTATGCCCAAGAAGTCTGTGGCCCAGGACTGTGGATAATGGATACACCCGGCCACGATGTGGAATCCGTCACAGGTATGGTGGCAGGTGGTGCGCAAATAGTGGCCTTTACTACCGGACGGGGCACACCGGCAGGATGTGCCATTGCACCTGTGATCAAGATAACCGGCAACAGCCGAACGTACCATCTTATGGAAGAAAACATGGATATTAACGCCGGGACAATCATTGATGGACAGGAAACCATTAACGAAGTTGGACAACGCATTTTTGATCTAATGTTGGAAGTGGCACGAGGAAGGATGACGAAGTCAGAGAAGCTCGGACACAATGAATTTGCCATTACTCGCCTTGGCTTAACTATATAGTTAGACCAATCTTTCAAAATAATATGGAGCATCTATTCAAGGATTTTTGACAGGAGGCTTAGTAAGTGAAACCAAGAGTGGTTGTAGTACAACGCGTGCACCAAGCAGGATTAGACCTTCTTAGCCAAGAAACAGATTGGATTTTAGCAAAGAATACGGAGCCGGAGAGCTTGGTAGAGGAAGTAAAAGACGCTGATGCAATCTTAGTCCGCACTACCCCTCTTCCCCGAAGCGTCTTAGAAGCAGCTCCCAACCTCAAGGTGGTAGGACGACACGGTGTGGGTGTTGATAATATTGATATTAAAGCTGCTACTGAACTTGGGATTCCCGTAGTGTATGCACCTGGTTCTAACACTTTAGCTGTGGCTGAACATGCAGTTATGTTGATGTTAGCTTTGGCTAAGGGTGTATTAGTGGCTGATAGAGAGCTTAGGGAGAAAAATAATTACGCGGCTCGTTTTTCGGTAGCCAGCACAGAACTTGGTGGCAAAACATTAGGTCTAATTGGGCTTGGAAAGATTGGTAAGTCAGTGGCTAAGATCTGTAAGACCGGTTTTGATATGCGCGTAATAGCGTATGATCCTTATATCAATAAAGAGGCGGCTGAAGCGCTAGGCGTAACATTAGTAGATGACATCGACGATATTATTGAGCAAGCAGACGTGATAAGTCTGCATGCACCGGCTACTGAGGAAAACCACCATTTAATAGGAGCGGAACAACTGGACAAGATGCGGCCAAGTACGATTCTGATTAATACTGCCAGAGGTCCGTTGGTGGATGAAACAGCATTGTATCATGCCCTGAAAAATGGCCAAATTGCTGCTGCAGGTGTGGATGTTTTTGATCCGGAACCACCGGAAGAATCAAATCCGCTTTTCACTTTACCGAATGTTATAGTGACCCCGCATATGGCTGCACATAGCGCAGAAGGTCTCGAACGTATGGCCACCATGGCTGCGGAAGGAATACTGCAGGTACTTAGAAATGAGTATCCCAGCCATATTTATAACCCGGAAGTTTGGGAGTGTAGACGCAAGTAGTCGATCGTTAGCTCCGTAATCACAATCATGTGTTTATATGGTATATAACAGGAGGCTGTACTTAGACTTGAAGAAACTAGCTATATGGAGGATGGGACTCAAGTTAGGTTTTAGTACAGTCAAAGGTGGATTGATAGGATATTTCATAGTTTAGTGGCCTACTTTTCATAGCCGAAAGTGTTCATTCTCAACTGGCCATTGATACCTTACGAATAACCGTAGTTACCAACAGACTGTAGAATAATATAAGGACTCTTACCAATAAGTC
>DUNI01000099.1 GCA_012839445.1 Bacillota bacterium | reverse complement strand
GTAGGACAATTGTTTAATAAAGCTAAGGGCCGCGAGATGATCACCGGTATGATTGCCGGTTTCTTCGCCAACGGTATCTATCAGCTAGTGTTTCTGTTTGGCGTGGGTACAGTAATTCCGATGAAAGACGAGAAGCTTATGCTTCCCGGCGGTATCGGTATGCGTAGTGTCCTTGATCTAAAAGGACTGCGCATGGTGCTGGACAATCTAGTTAGTGTAAGAATAGCTGATGTCAAGATCCCCATTATGACCTTTGTTGTGGTCGCTCTATTAGCTTGGGGAATTACTAAACTCATGCGGACCAAACTAGGGCAGGACTTCAGGGCAGTAGGCCAAGATATGAGCGTAGCGGCGGTGTCGGGGATCAATGTGAATCGCACCCGTATTATCGCCATCATTCTATCTACTGTGTTAGCTGCCTGGGGCCAGTTGATTTTTATCCAAAATATCGGTACCTTAAACGTATTTAACAGCCACGAACAAGTAGGCACCTTTGCCATCGCCTCCCTTCTTGTGGGCGGTGCATCGGCATCACGAGCTACCATCGGTCAGGCTCTGTTGGGTACACTTCTGTTTCATACGTTGTTCGTGGTCTCACCGCGTGCTGGCCAATCACTTTTGGGTAGTGCACAAATTGGTGAGTACTTCCGCGTGTTTATAGCTTACGGTGTTATTGCCGTTTCTCTGGCCCTACACGCATGGGAAAGTAGGAAAAAGTAGTGCCGCGAATTCCGTAAAGTTCGCAGCACCTTCGATGGCCCCGGCTAAGCCGGGGCTTTTGTTTTTACTGTAACATTTTGGCCAGCAATGATGCCGTCAAATTTTGGAACTCAGGTGCCTGAATGAACTTCCAGAATAGTTCCAGCTGTGATGCTGTTAGACTGGACAGGCCCTCTGCATCAGGATCTGCGTCTAACCGCTTCTTAGTCATGGCAATAATTTTTTCTAAGACTTCGATTCCTTCTTTGGTCTTTTCCGTAAACTGGACGGCCGTTCCTAATACTTCTTCTGCTTTACCGCTCACCACCACTTCCCGCATAACTACCTTACTCTGGGCGGCTATAGTAGTCATTTCTGATTCTTGTTCTGTTTCTCCATGCGTGCTCTCTTTTTCTGGCTCCGGTTCAATTGGCATTATTGCCGCTTCTTTTTCATCAGCTGAGACTTCGGGGGGTATTAGCGGCGCACCTTGCAAGAGCCTTGCATCAACAAACAGATCACGAACTTTGTCCATATGCCCCCACCTCCCTGTTCCATTTTTGCTCCTGCTTCATTACAGTATTCCAACAAGGCTCAGGTGGTGAAGCACATTAGCACCAATATCTGAATACTGTTAGGAAATAAGATGCTTTTTAAGGAGGTTAAATCAAATGGGAGGCAAAATGGAAGAGCTATCACAAGACCTGAAGAAACTGGTCCAGGAAAAAGGTCTGTCCCCAGCTGAAGCCGTGTTGGAAGCCGGTCTGGGTATAAGCCCGGACAACAAGTCTAAACTGTTAGAACTCGCCCAAGAAGTGGGTATTGTAGATCAAACTGAGCCTGATTCCAAATCCCTTATGCAAATGGCTCAACAGTTGGTGGCCGGACTGGATCCAAATACCAAGAAATCACTGGGGTCCTTCTTAAACGAGGTGATAGAAGGAAGTAATGTCGGTTCTCCGCCAGCCGATGTACAGCAATTTCTGTCCAATCTAGTACCGGATCAAAAACCGGATGATTAATTATTGAAGGGGCTGTTGCACTAACAAGCCCTAGAAACAAAAGACGGCGACTGGCAGGGATGCCAGAAGCCGTCTTTTGCGGTAAAATGTACTTACCATGAAACAAATTACCTCACAGCCAAATTATACACTGACCGGGTGTGAATATCAATTGGCATTACCCCTGGATGTAGCATTATTAATCCCGGCTGATGATTCGGTGAGGCTACTTAACGCAGTGTTTGAAAGGATTGATTACAGCAAGTTGCGCGCTGCGTACTCCCGCATTGGGAGAATCGAGAGGTCACCGGAAAGTC
>DUNI01000098.1 GCA_012839445.1 Bacillota bacterium | reverse complement strand
TACAGCATCATCCGCCGAAGGTGCCCCGGGGCTTTGGTGGTAAGCTCGGACTTGGAAGTACAGTCCGGTGCCCGGCGGAGAGGGGCTAAAACCCAAGGAGCCGATGAATTTTGGCAACGGGTGAAAGGTGCCATCGCCGGCCGGCGTTATCGAGGATCGCGGAAGCCGCAGCCGGTGTTCCACGGTACCTGGGATAAGGCCTATTGGGACGAAGCCGATGAAGACAATAATTACCACCGTAAAAGAAAGCGTCGCAAACGACGCCGTTAAGAGAGGCATGTATCCATGCAATTTGTTAATAGCACTAAGATAATTACCGTTGTAAAGGCAGATGATTTACCCCAACTTAAAGAGGCGGGGGCCATAGTACGCCAGGGCGGGCTGGTAGCTTTTCCAACTGAGACTGTTTATGGGCTCGGGGGCAATGCTTTGGATCCTGAGGCGGCGACTAAGATCTACGCTGCTAAAGGACGACCATCCGATAATCCGCTGATAGTGCATGTGGCTCAGCCTGAGGAAATCGAAGGCTTGGTGGCGAAAATCCCTGCTGTGGCTATTGAATTAATAGAACGTTTTTGGCCTGGACCTTTGACTCTGGTTTTTTCGGCTGCAGCGCAGGTGCCACGTCGAACCACAGGAGGACTAAGTACCGTTGCTCTGCGTATGCCGGCGCATCCGGTAGCCTTGGCGTTCATCGAAGCTTGTGGTTGTCCTATTGCTGGACCCAGTGCTAACTTGTCCGGACGTCCAAGTCCAACTACAGCCCAACATGTCATGGCTGATTTGGCCGGCCGTATCGACATGATCATCGACAGTGGGCATACCGGAGTTGGTGTTGAGAGCACTGTGCTGGATGTTACTGTAAGTCCGCCACAGATTCTGCGTCCCGGGGGTCTCACATTAGAACAATTGCGGGAAGTAATACCTTCTGTTACTGTAGATCCAACTACGGTGCAAGACACGCCGCCGGAAATAGATCTGGTGCGGGCTCCGGGGATGAAGTATAAACACTATGCGCCTAAGGCCGAGGTATTAGTGATAGAAGGCAAGCCCGAAGGTATTGCTGCTAAAATATGCGAACTATATGATACTTACATTTCCCGTGGGAAAAAGGCAGCTATCATGGCCACGACAGAGACGGCGCATTACTATGGACAACGGCGAACAGAGATAGTAGGAACAAGGGCGGATTTAGGTTCGGTGGCGGTGAATTTGTTCGACCGGCTACGCTGTTTTGATGCCCAGGGAGTAGATGTGGTTTTGGCTGAAGGAGTAGACATGGTTGGTTTGGGTTTGGCAGTAATGAACCGTCTGCGCAAAGCCGCTGGTTATCGCATTATCAAGGTTTGACTGTTCTTCATTGCCTAACATAACTTGACCTGAGGCGTATGTAGATTTTTATCACTGAGGGGGTTCAAAACTTTGTTTTGGAAGACAGCGCTAACAACCTTTTCTATGGTATTTCTGGCTGAGCTCGGTGACAAAACCCAACTGGCTACCATGCTGTTGGCAGCTGAAAGTCGCTCTTTGTGGGCTGTGTTTATCGGCTCAGCCGGAGCGTTGGTTTTGTCGTCTTTTATCGGTGTTTTAGCCGGCGAAGCATTGACGCGGATTGTTTCACCCCAGCTTCTAAAAACAGCTGCCGGCATTGCTTTCATTGTTTTGGGCATTATTATGCTGGTAAAAAGGGGGTAGTTCGTTGTCATGATGAGGATCTTGTTTTTGTGTACAGGAAATACCTGTCGCAGTCCTATGGCAGCAGCGCTGTTGCGCCAAGCCCTCAACAAAGAGTTAGGAGAGAGGGCAGCTTACATAGAAATAGAGTCTGCGGGGCTGGGAGCTGTTCCTGCCAGCTTAGCTTCTTCTCAAGCTAGAGAGGTAATGCGTGAACAAGGACTCGACTTAAACGATCATCGGGCCCGCCAGCTTACCCCCAAGATCATAAGGTCGGCTGACATAATACTGACCATGACTCGCTATCAGAAAGAACAGGTTCTGTCTATGGAACCCAGTGCCAGGGATAGGGTTTGGAGCCTAGGCGAGTTGGCATCACTGGCTGCCAAAGATACGAC
>DUNI01000097.1 GCA_012839445.1 Bacillota bacterium | reverse complement strand
TTGGTTGACTTAATTACCCAAAAAGCACTGTTTTTTGAAAACGACACTGTAAAAGAAGGCCCTATCCCTGAGGAACTTCAAGAATTAGTGGAAATTCATCGTGAAAAGATGGTTGAAGCTGCCGCTGAAACTGATGATGAGCTAACTATTAAGTATCTAGAAGGAGAAGAGCTTACCCAGGAAGAGATTGTTCAAGGACTACGACAGGGTACTTTGGCCGGTAAGATCTTCCCAGTGCTATGTGGGTCAGCTGTTTTGAATAAAGGGGCTAGCCAACTGCTAGATGCTATGGTTAATTATTTACCTTCACCCCTTGATAGACCTGCAGTGAAAGCGGAAGCGTTACCAGATAATGATGAAGTAATGTTAGAGTGCGATAACCAGCAGCCATTAGTGGCCCAGGCTTTTAAGACGGTGGCCGATCCTTTTGTAGGTAAGTTGACTTACTTCCGTGTTTACAGGGGCCAGCTGTCTTCTGATGGCAATGTGTATAATGTTAATAGGGAGAAGTCCGAACGTGTGGGTCAGGTGTTTATTCCCCGAGGCAAGGTGCAAATTCCAGCAGAAGCAGTAATAGCCGGTGACATTGGAGCGGTGGCTAAACTTCAAGAGACGAGTACAGGTGATACCCTATGTCTTGATAAGGATAATTGTGTCCTATTACCTGCTTTGGAGTTTTTGGAGCCGTCTTATTCGGTTGCATTGACAGCTAAGTCCAAGGGGGATGAAGATAAACTCAGTACTGGATTGTCCCGGCTAATGGAGGAAGATCCTACTCTGACATTGCGCAAAGATGCCGAAAGTCGCGAACTCATTGTTTCTGGGATGGGTGACGTTCATATCGATGTTATGGTAGACAGATTAAAACGCAAGTTTGGAGTAGAAGTCCTGACGGCTACACCTAGTGTTCCTTACCGCGAGACTCTGCGTAAGCCAGTCCGAATTGAAGGAAGGCATAAGAAGCAGACTGGTGGACATGGACAGTTCGGGCATGTTTGGCTAGAGATGGAACCATTGCCCGAAGGCGGTGGATTTGTGTTCGAAGAAAAAATCTTTGGTGGAGCTGTACCGAAGCAGTATATCCCGGCTGTAGAGAAAGGTGTACGGGAAGCTATGGAGGAAGGTATAGTGGCCGGTTTCCCGGTAGTGGATATTAAGGTGACGTTGGTAGACGGTTCCTTCCATCCGGTGGATTCTTCCGAAATGGCATTTAAGATTGCGGCTAGCTTGGCCTTTAAGAAAGGAGCGGAAGAGGCTAGACCGGCAATTCTTGAACCAGTGATGAATCTTGAAGTAACGGTACCCGATAGTTTCATGGGTGACGTTATGGGTGACTTGAATGCTAAACGTGGGCGAATTCTTGGCCTGGAACCACAAGGAAGTTTTCAGGTCATCAAAGCACAGGCACCACTAGCCGAGCTTTTAAGGTACGCTATAGACTTGCGCTCTCTGACTCAAGGTCGTGGAAGTTTCACAATGTCTTTCGATCATTACGAGGAAGTCCCTGCTCGTACAGCGGAGGAAATTGCGGCTCGGGTTAGCAAAGAAAAAGAACAGGCATAATGATTTCAAATACAGCTGCAGTAAAGCATTATCAGTCACCTCCGGTCTTATGCCCTGCATAAACTAAAGGGAGTTTGCTAGGCAGGGGGTGGCAATATGACGGACTATTGCCCTTTCCAGATGCTTACTGCAGCAGAGGTCTGTTGCAAACTTGGAAATGCGTCTTTTTCACCAAAAGATAGCACAGGCAAATGGGCTTGTGGCGGTTGCAGGGTTCCACGCGTCATGGCCAATCGCCCGTGTGTTTATATTGAACCTGTGAAGTGTTTTACCTTGAGGGGGCAGAGTATTACCTATTTCAGGTGTTCTATTCTAGGTATAGTGATGGACGAGCCGGAAACCCTCTGCCCCTTATGTGCGGATTGTGAACCACCTTAATTAAATAAACCAAATAAACGATGAAGGCAGGAGGCCCGCTTGATGTTCGTCCTCCTTAGTAATGATGATGGAATACAGGCTCCAGGACTAACGGCGTTGATAAAGGAATTTGCTCGCAGACATGAAGTAGCTGTAGTGGCCCCTGATCGAGAGCGAAGTGCTTCTAGTCACTCTATCACAGTACACAAACCGCTCAGGGCACAGCAGATGGATACTAAATTAGGAGCAACATGTGCATATGCAGTAAATGGCACTCCCGGTGATTGTGTAAAACTAGCTTTGACCACTTTATTGCCTAAAAAACCTGATATGGTGATTAGCGGTATTAATCGCGGTTCTAATTTAGGCACCGATGTTTTCTACTCAGGTACAGTAGCCGCGGCATTTGAGGCTTTGCTACATGGAATTCCAGCAATAGCAGTTTCGTTGGCCACCTACGGTGAAGAGACTGATTATGGTCTGTCTGCGGCTGTAGCTTTGGCTGTGGCTGAACGTTTGGCTGCCAAGCCAGTCCTGTCGCGCACGTTGATCAATATAAACGTGCCAGATTTGCGTAAGGCAGACATCAAAGGTGTAAGAATTACCAGATTAGGTATTCGTCAATATCGCAATATTTTTGAAGCCCGTCGTGATCCACGTGGACAAACTTATTATTGGCTAGCGGGTGAGCCAGTGGTTGGTACCAACAGCGTGGACACAGACATAGCTGCAGTTGAACAAGGTTTTGTTTCTATAACCCCTGTGGCGGTTGATTTGACGGATTATGAAGGTCTACAGCAGTTACAATCTTGGGAAAATGAAATTGACACATAATTACACCCTTGGTAGAATATGGGTGGAGGGATGGTTATGGTTGCTAATTCCACCCAGAACGCTTCTTGTGATATTGTTGGCCCGTTTGATTTTTTGGCGCCTGTGAATGCGGAACAATTGTTATCTGAACTACCTGAAGATCCGCAGCAATTGGTCGAGTTGGGGAAAAGGTGCCTAAGAGAGCGCCTTGTATTGGAAGCTGAACAATGTTTTACTAAGGCCCTAGCTGTTGATTCCAGTTTGACTGTGGTTCACTATTGGTTGGGATATTTATACAGTAGACAGGGACAGTATGAACAAGCAGCATTAGAACTAAGAAAGTGTTTAGCGGCACAGCCCCGTAACGGCCATGCCTATGCAGAACTAGGCCTGGCTTATTTTAAATTGGGGCATATTCGTGAAGCGCGAGCCTTATGGCAACAGGGTTTAGTTCTGGCTTCCAGTAGTGATAAGTCTTTGACTGAGTTGCTACAGCATATGTCATTTTGCGTGAACATAGATGGTGAAGATAAGGTTGTTCCAAACTTATGTTATATGGCCACTCTTGTGGCTGAAAAAGATGCTAGTTTAGCTCATAGCTACTTAGAGCGCGCTTATGCCCTAGATCCCTTCAATCCAACGATATTTGTAGCTTTTGCTATGGTATTTAGTGTCGTTGGCCAAGATAACAAAGCCAGTAAGGCTTGGGAAGAGGCAGTTCGGTTGTGTCCTCGAGATCCTGATTTACAAGCTAAATTGGCTGAGCATTATATTCGTCTAGGCAAGAGTGAAGAAGCTAAAAAGTGGGCGGAAAAGGTAGTAGAGTTGGCACCTAAAAAAGCTGTGTTTCGATTATTATTGGCACGAGCGGAAAAATGTTTAGGCAATATTGAAATAGCGGAACAACATCTCAAAGAGGCTCATAGGCTGGAGCCTGAACAAGCTGATATTAATTTTGAGCTTGGTCATCTCTTATGGTGTTATTCTAAGAGCCCGACTGCTTTTTGTTTTTTAGGGAAGGCTGCTCGGGCTGAGCATAAAGAGGCCAGAGCATTCTTGGCCTCAATTAACATCAAGAAGAAACTGTTTTCCAGAGACAACAAGGAGGGAATAGTGGTTGAGCAAACTGCTTATTAAAGGTGCCACTGTAATAACAGTAGATAGTACTAACCAGATTTTTGCACCGGGTGATGTTATTTGCGAAGACGACAGCCTGGTTTATGTGGGCCCGTCACAGCCACATTTAGCCGAAGACTTTGACTGTGTATTGTCCGGAAACGGGAAAATAGTGCTCCCGGGCCTGGTTAATGCCCATACCCATGCTGCTATGACTTTGTTTCGCAGCTATGCTGATGATCTTGCTCTGCAGTCTTGGTTAAAAGAAAAAATTTGGCCCCTAGAAGCCAAACTTACTCCTGAGGCTGTTTACTGGGGATCATTATTAGCTTGTCTGGAAATGGTAGAAGCTGGAGTTACCACTTTTGCTGATATGTATTTCTTCATGGACGAAACCGCTAGGGCGGTGAAGGAGAGTGGTCTCAGGGCTGATCTGTCTGTTGGTATGACTGGCTTAGATGCTGGGATGGGTGAGAAAGCATTAGGAAAAGCTGCTGAATTTGTACAGCGCTTCAATGGCACAGCTAAAGGTCATATTACTTGTCGTCTAGGCCCACATGCTCCCTATACATGCCCCAAACCATTTATGGTAAAGACTTTAAAGACAGCGCAAGATCTTAACTGTGGCATTCATATTCACTTAGCCGAAACAAGACAAGAAGTGGAAGATCTGGCAAAAGAAACCGGCCTGACACCGGTACAGTTTTATCATGAAGTTCTTCAAGAGGTAGGGATGGTGCCTACAGTAGCTGCGCATTGTGTGCATGTGAACAAGAGCGATATTGGACTATTAGCCGAAAGCCAGATCAAAGTAGTGCACAATCCGGGCAGCAATCTTAAATTAGCAAGTGGGTTTGCTCCATTGAAGGCATTATTAGAAGGAAGCGTGTCAGTAGGCTTGGGTACCGATGGAGCAGCATCCAACAACAATTTAGACATATTGGAGGAGGCCAGATTGGCGGCCCTGGTTCATAAATGCACCAGCGGTGATCCTACTGCCATTTCTGCTCAAGAGGCCCTGCGCCTCGCTACCATAGGCGGAGCTAGGGTTTTAGGACTAGATGACCAAATAGGCAGCCTAGAGGTGGGCAAGAAGGCAGATCTGTTAGTGCTGAGTGAAGACAGACCCCATCTATGTCCTAGACACGATGTGATCTCTCGAATTATTTATTCGGCTCGGGCCTCTGATATAGATTTGGTGATGGTTGGCGGGACAATTGTTGTAGAGAAAGGTAAGGCAGTTACTGTAGATCGAAAGGAGATTATGCGGCAAACACAAAGAATTGTAGAAGAGATCTGGTAGCAATAAAGTCATACTTGTGTAGCACTTGGGCATTTATCACTAAGACTACATTGGTCACACAAAGGATTTCTAGCTTTACAAACACGGCGCCCGTGTTGGATTAGACGGTGGTGGGTGGCTATCCATTCATGGGAAGGAATCGTGTCTTCCAATTCTTTTTCCACTTGCTCAGGTGTATTTCCGCCAGCTAGACCTAAGCGTCGAGAGACGCGAAATACATGGGTGTCTACTGCCAGTGCGGGTTTGCCGAAGGCGTTGGCCAATACTACTTTGGCAGTCTTTCGACCTACTCCGGGTAATGTTAATAATTCAGCTAATGTTTGCGGGACTTGGCATTGAAAACGTTCTAACAGTATTTTGGCTGTGGCAACCAGATGTCGAGCTTTAGTATTGTGAAGTCCTACGCCTTTAATTAATTCAGCTACATATCGTGGATCAGCTGTTGCTAATGCCTCCGGTGTTGGAAAGTGTGAGAATAGTACAGGCGTTACTTGGTTTACTTGTCGGTCGGTGGTCTGGGCTGAAAGCATGGTGGCAATCAAAAGCTCGTATGGTGAACCGAAGTGCAACTCTGTTTTTGCATTGGGGTAGGCGGCACCAAGGGCCGCTAATATCTGGTTTAACTGCGCCAGATTAATCACCTCATTGTCAATAGCTATTCATGGCGACAGAAAAAGCGCTTGTTCTTGTGGACGAAAAGTATATGACTGGTTTTGCTGTCGAAAACTAATGGAAAAGATGTGCACGTGCTGGAAAAAAGTTCCAAAGGCGCAGCAGGTTTTCCCTATGACAAAAGCGAAGTTACTGGTAGTAAAACCCAGTGCTTCCTTTGGATTGGGGGGAACTTATTTATGACTACAAAGGAAAATACA
>DUNI01000096.1 GCA_012839445.1 Bacillota bacterium | reverse complement strand
GTTGTGCTACAAGGGTTTGTAAATCTTTGTTGTCGGTTGGGCTGTTAAACTCCCGTGTAACCGTACCTTATTGACAAAAGAAACGGGGCATGTATATAATAGCGTTAGCAAGGAAGCATACATGCAATGAAGCATACGAGATGATGGCAAATACAGCTTCGGAAAGGAGAAATGGATGGTAAAGATATACTTCCGTAGGAAGAAGAGTGGAGTTCCGATTTTAAGAAAGAACGAAATTGAAGCCATGGCCGAACTGCTCCTACGAGACTATGATGCCGAAGTTCTAAAAGAGCCTGGAGCTTTGGATATTGAGCACTTTGCTGAGAACTATGTTGGCCTGGAAATGGATTATCAGGACTTATCGCATAATCGGTCTATATTGGGCATGATGGTATTTGCGGATTGCCTGGTTCCTGTCTATGATGCCGAACGGAACGAAGCTAAATATATTAAAGCGAACGAAGGGACGCTTCTTATTGACAATGGGCTTTTAAGGGATGACCAGATCCGAAGAGGGAGATTTACTATGGGACATGAGGTGGCCCACTGGCTGTTGCATAGAAATAAGTACAAACCTGGCCAAGGGCAGGCTCCTTCGTTTGCTTGTTCCACAAGGCCTTTTATTAAATGCCGTACGTGGGATGTTGGGAATAGGAGAAGGAAATTTACCAGCGATGACGATTGGATGGAATGGCAAGCAGACTATATGTCTTCGGCGTTGCTGATGCCAAGAAGCACTTTTACTAAAGCGGTACTGGAGAAATTTAATAGTGTAGGTATTGATGCTGGTTATTATGAGTGGGGTTCTAACATAGCGCTGGATTTGTGGATTCAGTTTTTGGGATATGAGTTGGCTGATCTGTTCAATGTTTCGGTTACGGCAGCTAGAATCAGGTTCGAGAATTTGCAGTTAGTTACAGTGCAGTCACAAAACCGGTGGCACATTTGAATAAGATGGCCACTGACAGTACAGAGAGGGAGAGCAATGAGTAGTGGTATAAGATTTGGTAAGTTTATTGCCGATAAGAGAAAAGCCAGGGGCATTACACTACGGGGAATGGCAGGGGAGCTGGATATTACTCCGGCTTACTTAAGCGATATTGAAAAAAGCAGAAGAAATCCGCCTGACATTAATATGCTGGAGAAAATCGCCACCAGGCTTAATTTGACCCAGGAAGAAAAAGAAACCATGTTTGATTTGGCCGGGAAAGATAGGAATGAAATATCTCCTGACTTGCCGGACTACATTATGGAAAAGCCCATTGTAACGGTGGCTTTGCGGAAAGCAAAGGAAAAGGCAACGGACGATGACTGGGCGGAGTTCATTAGAAAACTGGATGAGAAATAATGGGCCTTGGGCGGGCCAATTTTTTTCCATCGGTGTTAGCATGGAAGCTAACATGATTACACACCAGCAGTATTAGCAGAAGGAGGGGAGCTGTGCAAAACGCAAGAACTCTAGAGCAACTCATTAAGGAAGCACAGCTTGGAAACAAGGCAGCTGTGGAAGAGATAGTCGAAAGATTTCAGCCGTTGGTATGGGCGACAGCAAGACGCTTTGCTTCCAATACGGATTTGGCAGATGATTTTGCCCAAGAAGGGAACCTGGCTCTTTTAACTGCGATTTATAATTACCGGCCAGGTGCAGCTCCGTTTACTTGGTATGCCAAAAGGCAGGTATATTATGCGGTGCGGTATGCTTTGAGATGTAGTCGGCGCAATTGGGAACGGGAAGGGGTTAGTTTGGATGCGCCGTTGACTGCCGGGCTTACCCTTGCTGCTATCTTGGTATCGGACGAGCTGGGGCCGGAAGAACAAGCCTTGGCAGCTTGGGATCAAGAAGCTTTTCGGCAGGCCTGGGCCAGACTTACGCCCCGCCAGCAGCAGGTGATAGCGGGTAGAATGCAGGGGCTAACTTTTGCTGCGATTGCTACTCGCTTGAAAATCGCCCCCTCTACTGCTAAGGGTGCTTATGCTCGGGCTGTAGCACGGCTAAAAAAATTACTCAGTACCCAGGTCCAAAGTGCTTCCTTCTGTCAGTCTATAAGTGAAGGCGGACAAAAGGAGGAGATGTAAAGATGGCAGTAGAACGTACACCTGAGGTTTCTAGACTACAGCTTCAACTGCAGACCGGAATAGACGAGGACAACAAGCCTATTGTTAAGAACCGTAGTTTCAGCAATGTAAAAGCTGATGCTGCAGATGAGGACGTACATGCTGTGGCTCAGTCGTTGGCCGGATTGCAACAGCACCCGCTGTTGACAGTGCGACGCATTGACACCAGTGCTTTAGACGAAGTAATTTAAGCACCCGTTTTATTAAAGGTTAGACAGATGCCTTATAAGAACAGGAGGTGAGCCAGGTGGAAAAAACGCTAGTAATGGTGTTTAAGAACGCAGAAGGGAGAAACGCTTCCTTTTCATTAGCAGCTCCGCGTGAGGATTTAACCGGGCAGGAAGTGGCGCAGACGATGCAGGAATTGATCGATCGAAACATTTTTGTCACTAGCGGCGGTGAGCTAGCTGAGATTGGATCTGCCCGCATTGTCAGCCGTGAGGTCACCGAGCTGGAGCTGGTGTAACAGAGGCGAGGTGATAACCAATGGAACTGGATTTATGGGCACAAATTGCGAATTTAGGCTTTCCGGTGGTGGTTTCTTTGTATTTGTTGATACGGATGGAAGCGAAACTGGATGAGCTTACCAAGAGCATTGTTGCTCTGGCGCAATCTATTAGTACATTGGGAGTGTAGATAAGAACCGGGTCAGCAGTCCGCCCTGACCCGGTTATTTTTTATTTTAGGACATATTTTTCCTGTACTTGACAGTATTGGTAAGGGCCTGTATAATTACAATTGTTACCGACTGACCAGTCGGCCGGCAATAATTTATCAAACATAACATTAAAGGGAAAATAGGAGGCAAGATGTAAATGCAAAGGCGTTATGCTGCATTGATAGCTGTGGCGGTTGCTTTGGTATTGGTGGTCGCCGGATGCAAGTCAGGAGCAGTAGAAGAGGAAGAAATTGATCCTGTAGCTGTGGAAGTAACTGAAGTAGTTCGGGGTAGTGTGCAGTCTAAGAGTATTTTAAGTGGAAAGATTCAGGGGCGGTCAGAAGTGCCGGTGGTGGCTAAACTGCCCTTAAAGATACTGTCGGTAGATGTTGAAGTTGGAGACGAGGTTCAGGCCGGTCAGGTTTTGGTAAGTCTAGATCCTACTGATGTGGCACAGAAAGTGCGGCAGGCTGAGGCGGCGTTAGCTATGGCTGAAGCTGTGTTACCGCCGGCAACTGAGGAATCAGCAGCTGCTCAGGGAGCGCGTTTGGCCAGCGAGAGTGCCCATGCGGATCTTAAGCGTATAGAAGAGCTACATAAAGAAGGCGCCGTGTCTGATCAAATGTTAGAGCAGGTTCGGGCTAAAGCGGCCGGCGCCGAGGCTCAGTATAAAAACATCCTAGACAAGGAAAGAGCAGCTCGGGCTCAGTATGATCAGGCAGCGGCAGCGGTGGAATTGGCCTATTCCCAGCTTTCGGATACTGCAATTACGGCGCCTATTTCCGGCGTGGTATCGACTGTGCCGGTAGAAGCAGGCCAAATGGTAAGCAGCGGCACGTTAGTTGCCATGATAGTGGATATGGACGAGGTAAAAATAAACATAAATGTTAGCGAAAAAGACGTACCATATCTTGAAAAGGGCCAGGAAGTTACGGCTACAATTAAAAGCCTGAATAATCGGGTGGTAAAAGGCGAGCTTACATCGCTGGCTCCGGCGGCTGATTTGCGTACTCAGACTTTTAAAGGCGAGATTAGGATAGCGAATGAGGATAGGGATATTAAGCCGGGCATGTTTGCAGAGGTGGAGCTAAAATCTGTTGCTGCGGATAATGTGGTGG
>DUNI01000095.1 GCA_012839445.1 Bacillota bacterium | reverse complement strand
GATAGCATATTCCATAATCTAGTGGCCTACTTTTCATGGCCAAAAGTGTTCATTCTCAACTGGCCATTGACACTTATTCGTGATCACTAACCACGTTTTTGGCTCACTAACAGATTATCATACACATACATAAAACCCTCCACAGAGACGGCTCAATTTTTAAGACTATTACAATTACTATGGTGAATTTGGCTCCCATATCGCACGAAGTGGTATGTCTCCCTGTTTCTTGTAAGCTGTACATGGTATAGTTAAGCCAAGCCCTCTTTCGTGTTGCTTGCCTTGCACAACCGTAGTGTTTTATATAACGAGGTGTTTAGAAAGCTTTAATTGTAAAGGTTCTGCACAGATATTGTTACCTTTGGCATTTAATCTTTTTAAGGCACCTTCGTAAAACTCTGGTACTACCTCAAAACCAATAAAGTTTCTGTTGAGATTCTTGGCCGCAATAGCTGTTGTACCGCTTCCTATAAATGGATCAAGCACTGTTTGTCCTTCACGAGTCGTAAGCTTAATAAGGAATTCAATTAGGCGTAGCGGTTTCTGCGCTTCGTGAATCCTGATTTCACCCTTTTCGAACCCAAACTCGAGAATATTAGTTGGGTTAGCATGATTGATTTGACAATCCTGGAAGTTCATTGCTCCAACGCCGTTTTCAAGAACATTGTCGGTTATTGTTCCGCCAATCCTGTAAGGTTTCATGAACCAAGCAATTGGTTCATAGATAGGTGCAAGGTTGCCAAGACGCCACCCGTGCCACACCCTAGCTTCTGCATCAAGGCCTCGACGCTCTAATACAATACTTAATCTCTGCGCCCTATGGTATGCTGATTCTTTTTTCCAAGCCAGAACATCCTTAAGAAGGAAACCACAACCTTCAAATGCATTAATGACGCGATGTATTGTTCGTCGGGCACCGAAAACAAAAAGAGAAGCGCCATTTTTCATTTTAGGGAATACCATTTCAGCCCAGTTTTGACACCACCTTTGGTATTCTAAGCCGATATTCCTGTCGGCCTGAGACCAGCCGTTAATCGGTTTCCCTCTTCTTTTGAATGCAGACTTTCCAACCTGGGCAGGTGACTGACCTAGAAGCGCCGAATTTGTGTTACTATGTAAAAAGAGCACAAGGGGACGGTTCTTTTGTGTTGCCAAAACCCGGCAATCCAGATCCGCCAGATTCTGGGTACCTAGAGAGTGTCAAGGGGACAGGGATGTTGACACATTAGGGCAGGTCTCCGGGCTGCTCGTTAATAAAGGAGAAAAGCGCCGGCACTCGAAGATAGTACCGCGCTTTTTCGTTCTAATAAGTAGCCGGTGATGGGAACCTCTAAAAACCCTGAAAGGTCTAAGATCCTTCGCTTCGCTCCCTCCGCTTTGCTCTGGACAGGCTGGACAGGCAGGATGACACAAGTGATTGTGCTCAGGATGACAGCCTATAAGATAGGGTTAGGAGGACACAAGGGAACGCGGGCGATTATCCTTATTACCTGGCCGAAATCTTGGTTTTGTTATTGAAGCGTGATAAAATAACATTAAGAAAACTAAAGGTGGTGGCCAAATGCCTATCCTTTCGGGTTTTGTGGAAGCGGCTATGGGTGAAGCAAAGTATCGTATACTTACAGATGGCAGTATATACGGAGAAATACCTTCATGCCCTGGTGTATGGGCCAATGAGAATAGTCTTGAAGAATGCCGTGAAGTCCTGCAAGAGGTATTGGAAGAGTGGTTGATATTAGTAAAGAACTGTTAAAAGAACTACTACGGCAAGCAGGTGTTTCTAAAGAAGAATGGGACAGTACGATATAACCTACCGAGGAAGCAGTTCGGTTCTTAATACCACTACAACGCCTACAGTATACTTAACTCCTGTATCGCACGAAACGAGGAGGCCCCGGCCTCCTCGTTTCTCATTCTAAGTGTCAAGGAGACGGAATTATTGACACATCATTGTGTCTTGCCTCCCATCCGAATATCCGTTCGGATCATCCATATGAAAGGAGCACTTACACGTATGAGATTTGGTTATCGTAGTCTCGGTTGGTTTAGGTTCAATGATAGCCATATTCGGGAACGGGCAGATGTAGGTTCCCCGAAAGGTCCACGATGATGTGATAATAAGGAGGCACGGCCGTATATCGAGAAGCTTCACGTTATCCTTCCGGGAGGGGACAGAGCCCCTCCCCTACCAGTTGGTGCAGTATTTTGTGTTTGTCTTGCCTGCAGTGGGAACGGTTCTTCCTACGGCTGATGCTTTATGAAATTAGTGTGTTATGTAGTCCGAGCTAGCTCAGTAAAAACCGTGTCAAGTCAACCACATGGTACCCTTTCTTTAAGTCTAACATAAATTTGCGTTGTTCACGTTTAATCCTAACATGCCAGTAAAAGCGATCCTCTTTTTTTGTAGTCCACATACCGTCAAGCCAAGGTACAAAATGGGTATAAGGAATCAAGATGATTGTTTCCTCTGATCCACAGCCAAAAGCTACATATCCTTTAGCCGCATTGGCCAAAGCTTCTTGTTGATGAGGATGAAACGCAAACCAAAAGTGGTTCGATTCATGCTTCTTGGAAACCGCACAAGTCAAAACAATCTGACCATCAGGGGATGCAAAAGTGGTTCTGGACTGCTTGATTAAAGGACAACCCAGATAGTCTTTGATGCGCTCAGCACACGCATCGTTAAAGGCAGCGGGAGCAGTCTTCAGTTTACGATCCTCTGCTTTAACTTCTTGGTCGCCTACCTGTTCTTCTGCTAACAAAGGTTGTTCATCTTCCCGGATATCCTTTGTAGTTGAAAATACTAAGTCAATAATCCCATCGAGTTTAGTAAATTCCCGTGGAACCAAGATGGAGCGAATCTGTTGATGAATTAGAGGGTCTTCGGTAGCTTCTTTAATCAACAGATTCGCTCTATCTTGGTG
>DUNI01000094.1 GCA_012839445.1 Bacillota bacterium | reverse complement strand
GCTTTGCTCCCTTTGATCTACCTAGCGGTCGTCGGGCAGGCGTGGTGGACGTGCCGGGTCATGAACGGTTCATTAAACACATGCTGGCCGGAGTAGGTGGGTTCGATCTAGTGTTGTTGGTGGTGGCCGCCGACGAAGGGGCTATGCCCCAAACTCGTGAGCACGTGGATATATTGGATTTAAGCGGAGTGCGAAATGGCCTTATAGTGCTAAACAAAGCCGATTTAGTGGAAGAAGATTGGCTGGAGTTAGTCAAGGACGATGTACGCGATGTTGTGCAGGGTACTTTCTTGGAAAAGGCACCGATATACTCAGTATCGGCGGTAACAAGGGAAGGTGTTCCCGAACTACTTCAGGCTATTGATAAAGCTACTGATGCTGTAATTGAGCGCGAGTCAGGCGGACCGTTTAGGCTGCCGGTGGATCGTGTTTTTAGCATACCTGGTTTTGGCACTGTAATTACCGGTACCTTAATTTCCGGTACCGTACACCCTGGTGAACAGGCCATGGTTTATCCCCGTGAGCTGGAGACCCGTATTCGTCAGATAGAGGTCCATGATACGAAAGTAGAAGAAGCTTCCGCCGGCCAGCGAGTAGCTCTTAATTTGGCTGGGTTAGGAGTGGATGAGGTGGAGCGCGGTGCGGTGATAGCGACTCCCGGTTCTCTTGCTCCGGCCACGGCTATTGATGCTCGTCTGTTAGTGTTGGGACATAGCGAAGGGCCAGTGGAGCATCGTCAGCGTTTGCGGCTACACACCGGTACGGCAGAAATTCTTGGTCGTGTTTATCTCCTAGAGAGCGAGGAAATAAATCCGGGAGAATCAGGGTTAGTTCAGTTCCGGCTGGAACAAGAGGTGGCTGTACGGCGTGGCGATCGCTTTGTTATTCGCACTTATTCCCCTGCCACTACCATCGGTGGCGGTATGGTTTTGGAACCAGTGGCGTCTAAACATAAAAGATTCGATCCCAAGGTTCTGACTGAACTAAGGCAAAAGGAAAAAGGAGCCCCTGAAGACTTGGTAGCTCATGCCCTGGAGGCTGTTGGCATGGCACCAAGGACAGCAGCGGAACTTACTAAAACAGCTGGACTTTCCATGGAAGAGACGCAAACAGCAGTTAGCAAATTGGTTGCAGCCGGGAAAGCGACCTCTTTTACTGTGGAAGGAAATGTATACTATTTGGATGTCCTAACGTTCAAGCAGACCTTAGACCGGGTGAATACTGCCTTAACTGATTATCATCAAAAGTATCCGTTGCGCCAGGGAGCGCCGCTGGAGGAAGTCCGAGCCCGCTTTTTCCCAAAAGTCTCGTCCCGATTTGTATTACCGCTGCTTAGTCTTCAGGTGGCTGACGCGCTTGTGTGCGAAGGAGATCGTATCCGCTTAAGTAACCACACGGTACGTTTTTCCCCGGAACAGGAAGCAGCAGCCGAGGCTTTGTTAAAGGCACTGACGGCCCAACCTTTTAGTCCACCGGCAGCGAGCGACATAATATCCAAGAGTAAACTCAAAGTAGATGGCAAAGAGTTGGTTGCTTCCTTGCTGGACAGTGGCCGGCTGGTTCAAGTGGCGGATGATATCATTTTTGCTCGGAGTGCGTTTGAAGAAGCAAAGAAAAGGGTAATTACATTTATTAAAGAAAACGGCAGTCTAACGGTGGGTGAGCTGAGAGACTTGCTCAACACTTCCCGCCGTTATGCGCTGCCGCTGTTGGAGTACCTAGATGCTAAACGCATTACCCGCCGTGTAGGTGATAAACGGATCTTAGGGCCAGCAGGCAATATTGCAGAGTAGTTGAATCAGTAGTTGCTCCGAGCTGCGTCTCTTGTAATAAATCTCCAGGCCTCCCGTGGGAAAGGAGTGAAGGACGCTAGCTGGGTACTTTATGAAAGACTACACTGTAGCTGAAGGGGGAAGCCAGTCATAATCAAGAATATTTTCTTTACCGGGGAGCGCGGAGTGGGAAAAAGCACTTTGCTAAACCGGATATTAGATAATTATCCTCTTAAAACGGGGGGCTTTCGTACATTGCCGTTTGAAAACGGCCATATTGGGCGAGGATTTTACCTGGCAGCTAGTGATGAAGTGCCGGTTGCTAATCCCAAACCGGAGAGGATTATCGCATTGCGTGCAGAAAACGGACGGTTGCAGCAATTTACAGGAGTCTTTGAAACGCTGGGAGTAGCCATTCTTTCACGTTGTTTAGCTAACATCCCGGATCTTATCATAATGGATGAGCTTGGGTTTATTGAAAACGAGGCTCTAAATTTTCAAGAATTAGTTTTTCGTTGCCTGGATTTACCTGCGCTAGTATTGGGAGTGATTAAACCTTTATCGACACCGTTTTTAGACTGCATCCGGGCTCGTCGGGACGTAGCTACTTTTACCGTTACCCCGGCCAATCGAGAGGAGCTATTTGTTAAGCTACGACAACAAGTCCTCTAGCTACATCAGACCGCCTATCCCTATAGATTTTGCTGGGCTGCAGCCAGAGCCGTAGTAAGCGCTTGCTCAACCAATGCCGGCAGTACGCTTACACGACGTGATCTGTGAACAGCGCTATTTTTCTGGTTAGCGTCCTCTACCGCTATCTGAGCCGCTTCACCAATGACACCGATAGCGGGTGTTTTGCCCACCAGGAATTGTTCGGCATTGGTGGCCCGAACTGGCCCTGGCCCCACCGGTGCCATGACAATGCGAGCCCATTCGATCAAATTGCCCTCCAAGGACACCATGGTGGCCACATTGAGCACAGGCAGTGCCAACGCCTTGCGCTGGGAAAGACGAGCAAAACCGGTACCTTGGCCAGGGAGACAGCCGGCAAAGCGAACGTCGGTGACCAACTGGCAGGTGCTGTCTACCGTAGATTGGCCGTTGCCGGCGTACATTTTTTCCACGGGTATCTGGATACAGCCACCCCTGGTGGCGATGTTGGCAATGGCACTAAGGGCCACCAGAGCCACAGCTGTATCGGAGGCTGGCTGGGCGTTTACTATGTTGCCAACCACTGTACCTACATTTCTAACTTGCGGCGAACCCACCAAACGAGCTGCCTTGGCCAACGCAGATGCCTTGGAGAGAATGACAGGTGACGATGCCACTTGACTATGGGTTACAGCGGCGCCAATAGTGATCACATTGTCCTCAACATATATGTGTCGCAAAAGCTTCATACGACTAATGTCAAGCAAATACCGAGGGTTCCTTTTCCCTTCAGCAATTTCCGACATCAAATTAGTACCGCCGGCAACAATGCGTCCTTGACCTTCCCATTGTTCCAAAAGACACAAGGCTTCACCTAAGCATTGGGCAAACACGTACTCTGGCACATAAAGCCCCCCTTGTTTTGTCTTAGTTACACCAGAGCCATTCCACCATCCACCAGTATGAATTGGCCTGTGGTATAGGTCACTGCATCAGATGACAGAAAAAGAATGGGTCCATTGAGTTCCCCTTGGCGCCCGGGTCTGGATGTTGGACAAAGAGAGTTATACATCTGCAAGAAACTCTCGGTCTTAAATAAAGTGTCTGCAGTCATCTCAGTTTCAAAAAGGCCAGGGCCTAATGCATTGACAGTAATTCCGTGTTTCGCCAGGGATGCTGCCATACCGGTGGTGAGTCCAACTACAGCGTTCTTAGAAGCATTGTAGGCGTGGCGAACCAGTGCTTCGTCCTTATCAGCTATTACGGCATTGACCGAAGCTATGTTTACAATTCTTCCGTATTTACGGGTCTTCATATGGGGAACTACATATTTGCACATCAAAAAGATGCCCTTCACATTCACATCCATGGCCATATCCCACTGTCTTGTGGTCATGTCTTCTACTGACCCTGCAAAAGCAATCCCGGCGTTATTCAGCAAAATATCAATTTTACCATAACAAGCCAGAACTGCTTCAACTGCGCTCTTTATACTCTCTTCTTTGGATATATCACATTGTACAGCAATGGCATTTTTTCCAGTGCCTTCAATCTCGTCTGCAATTGTCTCTAGTCTTTCTTTTCTCCTGGCCAAGAGAGCAACATCAGCACCATAAGCAGCATATGCCCTGGCCGCATCGGCTCCTAAACCACTGGAAGCTCCGGTAACGACAACAACTTTCCCTGTAAAGTCAAATAGATTCATAACTTATTTCCCCTTCATATTTGTTCTGTTTTACTCGGTTTGTGTTTTGATGCCCATGTCACCTCCTCAAGGTCTAGTTACCATTGATTACACTTAACAATTAGAAGGAAGAATAAAAGGACAGGTGCAAGTAGCTGATAGACGCTACTTACCCCTGTCCTTTGGCCTGAGAGTTTCCCCCCCCAGCTGGGGTTACCCCTTCGGCGTTTACCACTGTAGTAATACAGTCAAACTCTCCAGGGCCCCGTCCCTACCAAGTATTGTGCCTGAGAGATTCAGCCGTTCGGGTAGCGGGCGTGCGGCTTTGCTCCTTCGGCGCCATACCGGTCTCTCCTTAGTAGGTCATGCGGTAATTTAAGACTATTTAAAATTTAATACTAAATTCATTATATCACAACAAATCACCTTATATACCGCAGTAATTTCTATCGGAGATATTAGTAAATACCATACAGACCAGTTGCTTGCTTGGCATTAATCAGCGTGCTATAATCAAAAAAGCGCGGGGGTGGATTGGGCCTGGTGGCCCGCCCGGACTTCAAATCCGGCGGCGGGCATGGACTGTCCGCGGTGGGTTCGATTCCCACACACTCCCGCCAGGTACTTGTCAATGGCCAATTGGGAAATATATTTGTT
>DUNI01000093.1 GCA_012839445.1 Bacillota bacterium | reverse complement strand
TAAGACTAGGCGTCCTATTTTGAGCAATGTTACCGGCGGTCTTTCCGGACCGGCAATAAAACCGGTGGCTTTAAAGATGGTATATCAGGTATCCCAAGCTTTGGACATACCTATTATAGGCATTGGCGGTATTATTTCCGGAACTGATGTGGTTGAGTTTCTCTTGGCCGGTGCTACGGCCGTGGGAGTAGGTACTGTCAACCTTATGGATCCGTTAGGAGCGCTTAAAGTAGTACAGGGGTTAGAACAGTTTCTGGAGGAGCAAAAAATAGAATCGGTCGCGGAGATTATCGGTAAACTCATTGTTTAACCTCAGGTGAATGACAGCGGTCTTTGGCAGCTTAATGGTTGCCAAAGACCGTTTTTTGCCGGAATATCTCATCATTTATCAAATTCGATTGTTAAAATAATACTTATAATACAATAAAAAGGAAATAACAAAAAAGTGTCGAATAGAGAAGGCAAATATAAGTTCTAGGAGACAGCAGATAACAAATTATCAGAAAGTATACCCAAGGCAAAATATTGGGCACGGAGGGTATTAGTATCAAGAAAGCGAGGAGAGTTATGGATCTGAAAAACAAAATCACGACCATAATGCCCCGGGTGCACGATCTTCGCTGGCAAATACACCGGTATCCAGAACTAAGCCTTAAAGAAGAGCAGACGGCTGCATTGGTGGAGCGCGAGTTAATTGAGATTGGGTTGGTACCGCAACTCGTTACCAACACGGGTGTGACGGCGTTGCTTGAGGGTGGCCGGCCGGGGAAAACAATAGCATTAAGGGCGGACATGGATGCTTTGCCGTTGCCGGAGGAAACGGGCTGTTTGCATTCTTCGAAAGTAGCTGGGGTTATGCATGCTTGCGGGCACGATGTTCATACAGCTGTTTTACTGGGAGTAGCGCGCCTACTGGCTTCTTTTCGCGAGCGTATTTCGGGAAATGTTAAGTTCATTTTTCAACCGGCGGAAGAGAACAATCCTACCGGTGGTGCCAAACCCATGATAGAAGCAGGGGTGTTAAATGATCCCAAAGTAGACTTAATATTGGCTCTTCACGTGTGGCCGGAGTTGCCGGTGGGTAGTATTGGTGTTAGAGACGGTGCCATGATGGCAGCTTCGGACCGGGTTTTTGTTAAAGTCCTGGGGAAGAGCAGTCACGGATCGGCTCCTCATCAGGGAATCGATGCGATAGCAGTTAGTGCTCAGGTTATCAGTGCCTTACAGACTGTAGTCAGTCGCAATGTGAGTCCGCTGGAGGCGGCAGTACTAACGTTCGGTACGGTGCGAGGTGGGCATCGCTACAACATTATTGCCAATCAGGTTGAGTTAGAAGGTACTTGCCGCACACTGAACCCGGCTGTACGCAGGTTAGTAGAAACAAGAATAGACCAGGTAGCTTCTCAGGTGGCTGTAGGCTTGGGCGCTGAGAGCGAAGTACGTTACGTACACGGCTATCCGGCCCTCATTAACAGTGCCGAGGGTTTTACAGTGCTTAAGCAGGCAGGAGAGGAGACCTTAGGTAAAGACGGCGTTGTAATTCCTCAGTACCCGGCTATGGGAGCTGAGGACTTTGCCTTTTTCGTGGAGAAAGTTCCGGGGGCCCTATTTTGGTTAGGTTGCACTAAGCTCAATGCCCCGATGGTGCCGCTCCATAGCCCGGAGTTTCTACCGGCAGAAGAATGCTTGGCTGTGGGGGTAGAAGTGCTTTCTCGAGCCGTGTTCAATTACCTGACGTAATCACAAGCGAGGTGGTTAGAATGCAGGCTAAAATCTATGCTAGGGTAAATGAGCTACAGCCACAATTGGTGGCTTGGCGGCGGGATTTTCATAGGTACCCAGAGAGCGGATGGATGGAATTTCGAACGGCTTCTTTGGTAGCACAAGAGCTAAGCCGATTGGGTTATGAAGTTAAGTTAGGAAAGGAGGTAATAGCGGAGGAAACAAGACAGGGGGTTCCACCCTGCCAGGAGTTGGACCAAGCCTGGCAAAGAGCTAAAGAGGAAGGGGGGCCGTCGCAGTTTCTGGAGCCGATGAAGGGAGGATTTACCGGGGTTATCGGGATTCTAAAGGGTAAGTCTTCCGGTCCTACAGTGGCGTTAAGGTTTGACATGGATGCTAACGACTTGAGCGAATCTACATCTAAAGACCACCGACCGTTCCGGGCCGGGTTTTCTTCTAGACATCCCCAGGTTGCCCATGCTTGCGGCCATGATGGCCATGTGGCTATTGGTCTTGGCGTGGCCCACATTCTGGCCCAGTTTGCTTCCGACATACAGGGGCAGGTACTTCTTATTTTTCAACCGGCTGAAGAAGGGGTTCGCGGAGCCAGATCTATGGTGGCGGCGAAGGTTCTTAACGGTTGCCACTATTTTCTGTCAGGTCACTTAGGATTTGGAAACAGCATGCTAGGAGAAATAGGCTGCGGTAAAGAGAAGTTTTTAGCTACAACCAAGCTTGATGCTATCTTTACCGGTACACCTGCTCATGCCGGTATGAATCCTGATGCCGGTAAAAATGCCCTGTTAGCGGCGGCGCTGGCAGCCGTATCTATTCACGGCATTCCTCGCCACCAAGGTGGGGCTGATCGAGTGAATGTGGGTTATTTAGCGGCCGGCTCCGGGCGTAATGTGGTGCCGGATTGGGCCGAGCTTAGACTGGAGACCCGGGGTGAAACCACAGAGATAAACCGGGACATGGATGAGCGAGTGCGGGCAGGCCTTCTTGGCGCTGCTCAAATGCAACAAGTAGCC
This sequence comes from Bacillota bacterium, assembly GCA_012839445.1. Taxonomy (GTDB): domain Bacteria; phylum Bacillota; class DTU030; order DUMP01; family DUMP01; genus DUNI01. Next base: position 4,329 of record DUNI01000093.1, on the reverse strand, counting down.
TGTGAAATTAAGGTGGTGGGCAGTGCACCTACTGCTCAAAGCAGCCCTGCTTTAGCAAGTGTGGTAAGGGACGTGGCTAAAGCGCAGCCTTGGTTCCAAGGTTTTGTTGATGAGGCGCGCTTTAGCGGAAGCGAGGATGTAGCCTATATGATGCGAGCGGTACAGGACCAAGGAGGTAAAGCAGCCTACATTGTATTCGGCACTCCGGTGGGGACCGGACATCATACCGGCGAATTTGATTTCGACGAAAAAGTCTTATCCCAAGCGGTAACGCTCTATAGTCTGCTGGTTGCAGAATGCATGTCGAAGGATAGCCATAATTAATGTGTGCCAAGGATTTAGGGTGGAATATTTTGCCTGACAACAAATACAAATAGTGATATAAAGGGCAACAATTACTAAAAAGTGAAAAGAGGAGGGAAACAAGTGTCCAAAGAAAATCGGTCCAATGAATTCGGCGGCTGGTTTGGCAGTTTTATCAATTGGGTAGAAGTAGTCGGCAACAAATTACCGCATCCGTTCACTCTGTTTGTTATTTTGGCTCTTATTACTTTGGCCTTGTCATTCGCATTATCCAATGCCGGCGTAGAAGTTACTTATATGAAGCCACCTGCTGAAGTGGGTGGAGATCCGGAACAGGTTACGGTGGCAGTGAAAAACCTAGTGGCTTTTGAGCCTATGCGGGTATTTTTACAAGACTTCGTCAAGACTTTTGTTAATTTTCCGCCCCTAGGTTTAATTCTGACCATGATGCTGGGTATTTCGCTATTGGATCAAACCGGTTTTATGTCGGCCGCTATGAGGAAAACAATTTTAGGGGCACCGCCGGCATTAGTTACAATGGTACTGGCTTTTGTGGGCGTGAATTCTAACTTAGCTTCAGATGCAGGCTCCGTTTTTACGGCGACCATAGGCGGCTCTATATTTGCAGCTTTGGGCCGGAACCCAATGGTGGGTGTGGTGGCGGGTTATGCGGCTGCTTGGGGTGGCTTTACGGCCAACCTTTTAATTGCCGGCACCGAAGCCTTGCTTAGCGGTATCACGGCACCGGTGGCGGAGGCTATGGGTATTGCGGCACCTGTTCACCCGCTGATGAACTGGTACTTTATGATATTTGCCACCTTTACAGTTACCTTTGCTACCACTTGGGTAACGGAAAAATTTACAGCCAGACGACTTGGCGATACAACCGGCGGACTGCTTGATAAGGGTATGTTACAAGAGCACGAGCTTACAATGGAAGAAGCACGTGGCTTAAAAGGGGCTTTAATTGGGCTGGTTTTATGGCTAGGCATCACGCTTGCCTTGTCTTTACCTCAAGGTTCATTCTTTAGGAATCCTGACGGCGGTTTCTTGCCTAAGTCTCCTCTCACAGCCAGCATTATGCCGATAATCTTTTTTTTCTTCCTGTTTGTCGGTGTTGGCTACGGCACAGCTGCTGGCGTTATCAAATCCGAAAAGGATATACCAAGGTTAATGTCCAAGGGCATCGAAAGCATTGTCGGCTTTTTAGTGGTATGTCTGCCAGCAGCCCTATTTATCAACTTGTTCAATAGCAGTAACATTACGACTGTACTCGCTGTGACTGGGGCGGAAGCACTACAGGCGATGAATTTAGGTGGTATTCCGTTAGCTTTAATGTTTATTATTCTGTGTGCTTTCCTCAACTTGTTTATTGTTAGTGGGTCTGCCAAGTGGATTATCTTGGCTCCGATTTTTGTGCCCATGTTCTCGGTGGTATCTTTTTCGCCAGCCCTAACCCAATTGGCCTACCGTATTGGTGACACTTCAACCAACATTCTCTCACCCCTATCGCCTTATATTCCGGTTATTTTGGCTCTCTTAACTAAGTTCAACCCCGACGAAGAAGAGGTGGGCATTGGTACCTATATTTCTCTTATGATCCCATACTCGATTGCTTTCTTAATCATCCTGTCCATACAGCTAGGCATCTGGATGTTGCTCAAGCTACCGGCCGGGCCGGGTGTGAGCCTTTACCTCTAACACCTAGATGTTTTTGTTGTTACGAAACAGAAACCTTCAGCCGGCCGGCTGAAGGTTTTTTAATAAGTACAGGTAGGCACAAGGCCTACCTGTTAACAATTCCCTATTTAATGAACTGGGGAGACTATGTTTCCATTTTGAAATACTGTGCGGCCACCTACTATGGTGCATATCACCTTTCCTGTAAGCCGGCGTCCGGTAAAGGGGGTGTTCCTACCTTTAGAGAAGAATTTTTCCGGCTGTACTTCCCAAACAGATGTTGGGTCAAAAACAGTGATGTCAGCAGCAGTTCCGGGAGCCAAGGTGCCTTTGTTAAGACCAACGATGTTGGCCGGTATATAGGTTAGTTTGGCAATGGCCTGCATGGGTGTAAGGATGCCGGGCTTAACGAGCTCGGTCCAAACCAGACCTAAAGCGGTCTCCAGTCCCACAATGCCACAAGGAGCTTCCAATAGGCCTTGGGCTTTTTCTTCTACGGTGTGAGGGGCATGGTCGGTGGCGATGGCGTCCAAAGTTCCATCGGCTAATCCTTGCCGTACGGCGGCCACGTCCGCGGGTGTCCTAAGGGGAGGATTCATTTTGGCATTGGGCCCATATTCAAGGAGGGCGGCATCGGTTAAGGTAAAGTGGTGTGGACCGGCCTCAGCCGTGACTTTTACGCCACGTGCTTTGGCTTCCCTAATGATACTGACAGCTGTGGCTGAGCTTACGTGCTGAATATGAACATGTTGGCCGGTGAGCTCGGCTAAGTGTACGTCCCGGGCCACATGGATGTCTTCAGCCGTGGTGGGCATGCCTTTTAACCCCAGACTCTTGGCCGCGGGACCTTCGTTGACAATGGTGTCGGCGACTAAAGCTAGTTCCCCACAGTGGTTTATGACCGGAAGGCCCAAGGCTCCTGCTTGCTCTAACGCGTGGCGCACTAGGGCTGGGTTATCCACTGGGTTGCCGTCGTCGGAGAAGCCGACGACCCCTGCCTTTTTAAGGGCGGCAAAATCGGTTAGCTGTTTGCCTTCCAAGTTGTAGGTAACACTGCCTACGGTATAAAGATTGATTACGGCCTCGCGAGCGGCTCGATTGTAGAATTCATGCACCCGCTCTGGTAAGTCTGGTACTGGGTTGGTGTTGGCCATACAGACCACAGTGGTAAAGCCACCGGCAGCAGCGGCGTGGCTACCGGATATCAAGTCTTCTTTATGGGTTAAACCAGGGTCACGAAAATGTACATGGATGTCTACCAAGCCGGGAGCCACAATGCAGCCGTGGGCCGGGACGGTTGTTTCGCCTGGGGAAACTGCTAGGTTAGGGCCGAACTCAGTAATTTTGCCTTCTTTTACCCTAATATCCAACTGCCCTTGTCGGCCGGTAGCAGGATCTAACACTAGTCCACCTTGGATTAACATATTATTCGCCTCCTTGAGCACTATGGGCTAATTTTAACAAAGTGTGGAGCAGTACTTCTGCGCCTAGGGCAATATCATCAATGGATGCTTCTTCAGCGGGATTATGGCTGATCCCATCTTTGCAAGGAATAAAGATGAGACCGGTAGGTGTTAGCTTAGCCATGTTCATAGCATCATGACCGGCACCGCTGGGCATGAGCATATGAGGTATGGCTAATTCTTCGCAGACTGTTTCGATGGTATTAATCATAGTTTCATCTAATGTCACCGGCTGGCCGGCACTTAATTTTTGTATTGCTGTTTTAACTTTCCGGCGTTGGCCAATGTCTTTAATATCATGGGCAATGCCGTTTACAACCCGCTGGATACTATCGGGATGGATTCCCCGGACATCGATACCGATAGTCACTGTTCCGGGAATTACATTCATGGCTCCGGGTTCCAGATCTAACACCCCGACCGTAGCTACGCTTTGATAGGGTGATTCTTCCCAGCCCCGGCGTTCTACAGCCAGCACCAGTTCGGCTGCAGCTGCCAAGGCATCGCGCCTTAGAGCCATGGGAGTGGCCCCGGAATGATCAGCCCGTCCCTCGATGGTGACCTGCCAGCGAGTGGGTGCGGCAATGGCGGTGACGACACCGATTTTATTTTCCGATTCTTCCAGTACTCTTCCTTGTTCGATATGTAGTTCCAGAAAGGCTTTGAATTCTTCCGGTCGGCGCTGAGCTGACTCAATTTCTGCCAGCTGGGCTCCGTTTTTTACAGCAGCTTCTCTTAGGGAAACACCATGAGCGTCTGTTAAGTTAAGCCAGTGGTTGGGATTATCCAAACCAGCCATTACCGAGCTGCCTAAAGTAGCCATTTTGAACCGGCTGGACTCTTCGCTTACAAACACAATTACTTCCAGTGGATGCCGGGTGAG
>DUNI01000008.1 GCA_012839445.1 Bacillota bacterium | reverse complement strand
GTTGTCCCGGATAATGCTGTTCGAACCCAGACAAGCCAAAAGCACCAAAATAGGGTGCAGCCTGTTCCCGGGCCGCCTTCCATCCCTGGCCTTTTATTACCAAAGGCAGGCACACATTGTCCAGTATATTCTTCCAGGGAAGCAGTAAGTCTTTTTGATGCATGTAACTAACCCGTCCAGTGCGGCCGGTAAAGTCTTCGCCGTCGATATACACTTGTCCACTATCCGGTTCGTGCAATCCCGCTATGATATTAAAGAGTGTGCTTTTGCCACAGCCGCTGGGGCCCACCACTGCCACGAACTCTTCATCGTACAGGTTTAGACTTATGCCGGCCAAGGTGTCCAGTTCCCCATACTTTTTTACCAGGTTACGAACCTCTACTTTTAACATGTTTCTCCTAAACCCCCAGACGACCGGCTGCTTAGCGCAGCAGCAAAACCCTAAATATACTCTTCTATTAGTTTAGCTGCCTTCTTACCGGAAAGCAACATGCCTCCAAAGACGGGGCCCATGCCGATTTTCTCTTAGGGCAGAAACTCGTTGGTAAAGGCCTCTTTGTAATCCAGTTCCTTCTCGATCAATTCGTTTTCATACATCCACTGGGCATAGTTTTTCCACACACTTTCCTTCATCTCGCCCCAGCGCGCTGCATCGGCCTGGTACTGTTTGGACAAGTACTCCTGGCTGGCCATTACCAATTCCTTGTTTAGCTCCGGTACTGCCTCCAAGAACAATTCGGCCGCCTCTTTGGGCTCAGCAATGGCAAATTCATACCCACGGCTGGTGGCTTTAAGAAACTTACGCGCCAATTCAGGCCGTTCTGCCAGAGTATCTTCATTAGCAATAAGCACCGGTGTATAATAATCCAAAGCCGAATCTTCAACAGCCAACTCAACAAAGTTTAGCTTCATGCCTCGAAGCTCAGCCTCGATACCGGCCCAGCCCCAATAAATCCAAGCAAAGTCCACATCTCTTTTGACAGCGGCAAAAAAGTCGGTGGAACCAATGTTTACCATTCGGACCTTACTAAAGTCGGCACCGTGCTTTTGCATAATTCCCTTGATGACTGCCTCTTCCATCGGTGAACCCCAGCCGCCATAGCGCATACCCTCAAAGTCTTTCGGAGTCTCGATGCCTTTTTCGGCCGGGGACGCAAAGCCGGACGTATTGTGCTGAATAACTGTAGCTATCGCCTTAACCGGCATACCAGCTACACGAGCATTGGTCACTTCTTCCTGGTAACTGACACCAAAATCGGTCTTCCCGGCCGCTGTAAGCTGGGCCACTGAACCTTCCGCCGGCGGAAGGAATTTTACCTTAAGACCTTCTTCCTGATAGTATCCTTTGGCATCAGCTACGTACATACCAGTGTAGTTGGTATTCGGTGTCCAGTCCAGTAAAACTGTGACTTCTTGCAATTCTTCCGCTTCCTGCGGCACCGGTTTTGCCTTGGGTCGGCAACCGGTAATAGACAAACAAATTAAGACCAAGGTCAAAGTCAAAGCCAGAGACTTCTTCATGATGTCTTCCTCCTAAGATTCTTCTTGCCAGCGTGTCCATGGTGTAAGGGCACGCTCTAATATTTCAATTACCTTAAACAATGCCAGGCTAAGTACGGTTATGATCACAATAATGGCAAACACCCGAGCAGTCAAAAACGATCGCTGTGACAGGGTCATATAGTAACCCAACCCAGCTTCAGCCCCCAACCACTCCCCAATCACTGCTCCCATGATGCTATAGGTAGCAGCAATTTTCAAACCGGAAAAAAAGGTTGGTAATGCTGCCGGAAGTTTGGCCAAGCGGAAAATTAGCCACGGGGATGCACCCATAGAACGTAACAAGTCGATTATTTCCGTATCTACATCGGCCAAACCTTGCAAGAAACTTACTGCCACCGGAAAAAAGCATACCAACACTATTACTAAAACTTTGGGTGTTAGGCCATAGCCAAACCAAATAAGAAACAACGGCGCTACTGAAATAATGGGAACTGTCTGGCTTGTTACCAGAAGCGGATACAGGGCGCGACGAACTAAAGGCACGCTGTCCATGACCCAAGCCAGAGCAAAAGCAAATCCCACTGAGAGTAAAAACCCGATTAGGGCTTCGTACAAAGTAACTAACGTGTGACTTCTTAGGGTTGGCCAGTCTTTAATTAAAGACGCAACTATGGCTGTTGGGGCAGGAAGCAACCATGACTCAACTTTAAACAGTCGCACCAGCAGTTCCCACAGTAATACCAGCAGTACCAATAGGATTAACGGTGCCATTTCTTTACCGGTATTTGCCCACTTTTTCTTCCATGGTAACTCCGCCTGGCTTATAGTCGATCTTAACCACCGAAACAACCCGTGATGCCCCCTCCCGGATACAAACCTCCTGGGCCTGCTTTACCAAGTCCATAAGCCGATCGTACTCGCCTTCCATGGTAGTTTCCATGGGACCTACTTGATATTTAACCCCCGAGGCAGCTATTAACTGGATCACCTTATCCACCACCGGATAAACCAGATCCTCGGAAACCCCCGGCAGTACCTGCAGGCTTACATTAACTACTGGCATATCTTCACCTCCAAAAATTTAAGGCTGCCTTGTACCCTCCTGGGCTAGGCAGCCTTACAGCTTCATGTCAGCTATCGTCCCTACGCTGGCATTACCCAGATCAGGTTGCAGGGTCGGGACCTGAATCCCCTCTCAGCCGGCCTTCCGGCTCCCCATTTGTCTCAATTATAACCCTCTCTGCTACCAGCGTCAACCAATGAAGACATTAATAGCCAACTATATCCTTCTCTTCTTAGACTTATCAACGCACTTTTGTCGGAATAAACATATCCACAATACCAATAACTACAGCGCCTAAGAGCGCCCCGATAATACTCACTCTAAGTCCGGGTACAACAAACTGGGTAGCATAAATAACTACAGCCGAAGAGATGAATCCTACCAAACCATGGCCATAAGGAGAAATCTGTCGTCCCCCAATTGCTTCAATAATATAACCTAATAGAGCAATGACGATGGCAGCCATCAGAGCTGTCCCGAAAGTGATACTGCTAAACCCAGGAACGACGTATCCAACTACCATGAGTACCAATGCTGAAACTACAAACCGCACAATGTGGCTGATCCAGGATCCCATACCGCTCATATCCTGGTCGTGACGAGCCATGTCTTTGGTACCACCTTCATTTGTTGTTCTGTCATCAGGCATATATTTCACCTCCACTGCTAGGTTGTACCAAAGTTATTAAGTTTATAACTTGTTTCAACCAATCCGTACATGTATTTTTCACTATTTTGTATCTGTTTCCCATGATCTATGTCTAAAGTATGTGCATGGGACGGACAATAAAAAAACGCGCCTGTAACGACGCGCTCTAAGCTCCTAGTTATCTTGAAACCATCGCAACACTGCGCAAGTCGGCTTTGGTCTCGTCTCTGTTTTGCCTGGTCGGATGGGAATAATAATACGTACATGGGACAAATGATTATAATCACCGTGTAATTTAGTCATAGCCTCTTTGACTACAAAAGTGGCTTCAGTACCAACCGCTGACACTTTTTCCATTTGACAGCCTCCTGCTAATAAACACAGTTGGGTTATCTTATGCTAGCCAGCGATAAATGTACCTACGCGACCTAATCCTAGCTAGTCATTGTTAGGCAGAGCCTCGATAAGCCTGCATGTCGTACAAAGACCCTAGCAACAAGTCTGCTTCGCTGACTGTGAACCCAGGTAGATCGATAATTTTAAGAGCGGAACTTAAAATAGCTACCCCGGCAAGAATAATATCTGCCCGCTCCGGTTGCAAGCCGGGAAGTTGGCGCCGCTTATCCAGCGGCAGCAAACTAACGGACTTAATTAAATTATGTAAACGCGAATCGGGCACAAAATACCCCTGGACTTTCTCGCCATCGTAGGGCACAAGTTTCAGCAGCATAGCAGCGACCGTAGTAGCTGTACCGCCAACAGCCACTGCTGCAGATGCTTTCTCCCTAAGTGGCAGTAGTTCCGGGTGTAGTTGAAGTTCAATATGATTTACCATCTCATCCCATTCGGCGGCTGCCGGGGGATCTGATCGCAAATACTTCTCGGTAAGATGTACTGCTCCTAACCTAAGACTGGCCAGGGACAAGACCTTTTTCCCCTGACCCCATATGATCTCTGTACTTCCGCCCCCTACGTCAATTAGCACTACCCGATCATTTAGCCTTAAGGCCCGAATAGCACCTAAATAGGTAAGTCGAGCCTCTTGTTCGCCGCTTAATACCTCCGGTTTTTGCCCTATTTCACCTGTAACCAAAGCCAAGAAGTCTTTTTGGTTAGCAGCTTCGCGCAACGCACTGGTACCAAATACCCGGATGACGTCTGCTCCCAGATCTTTCGCCTGCCGGTAGAATTCTGTAACGGCTGCAGCTGTGCGATCCATAGCCTGAGGCAATAAACAATCTTTGGAACCTAATCCCAGTCGGGTCGTAACTATATCTTGATGAATAAATTCTAGCGAAGCATTGACTTCCATGGCCACCAGCAGCCGAGTGGAATTAGTACCAATATCAATAGCAGCCAACCGCACCACGTCACGCTCCCCACAAAAATAGGGCACCCTCGCGGATGCCCTGTCTTATTTATTTTGCTCTGGCATTATCGTAGCTTCGCCGACCGCCTCCACGACCGCCACGCTTCTCGTCGGCACTTCGTTTAAGATCCGACTGGCGCTCGTCACTTTCCTTTAAAAACTTAGCCAGTTTGTCTTCGAAGCTCATGCTCGATTGCCTGCGACTCCGTCTACCCCGTCGCCGTGGGCCACTACTGGTTACCTGGCGGATGGAAAGACCTATCTTCCCATTCTTATCCAGGCTAATGATCTTAACTTTTGTTCTATCGTTTTCCTTGAGATAATCTTTGATGTCTTTAACATAAGCATCAGCAACTTCAGATATGTGTACTAACCCAGTCTGTCCACCTGGCAACGTAACGAAGGCCCCAAAATTAGCAATTCCAGTCACTACGCCTTCGACAATGTTGCCTACTTCCAAAACCATGCGCAGCCAGTTCCTCCTTAATATTGTATCAAACATTTCTATTATACCGAAAAACGGCACCGACTGTCAATGCGGCAAGTTTTCCGCATCTAGTGAGCTCTCTGGCATAAAAATGATTTCCCCAGGCTTTACCAGGCCTAATTCCTGCCGGGCAATTTTTTCCAGATAGGTATCGCTTCGCAAATAAGCGATCTCGGCCTTGATTTCTTCTGTACGCCTTTGAGCTGCAGCTATCCCTTGTTCTACCGCTGAAAGCTCACGCCTAAGTTCCATCATTAACCGCAATTGGCCAAATGACGAGTAGACAAAATACACGAGCAGGCCCAAAAGTAGTAGCGTCCGCCACTTCCTCCCCCCTCCATGCCGTCGCCGCCGAATTCTCCTCTGTCTGGATTTTTTCTCTTTATTTCCCAGAGCAATGGCCATCCCTGTCACCCGCCTGTCCACCAACCAAAGCGCTCAAGGCTTAAGATACCTTACAATCTACATTCAACAATGGTAACGTATTTCCTCTTTTTACGGCCCTTTTTTTCTGTTTAAGAAAGCGAGCTTGCGCTTGATTAAACGTCCTATGGTCCGCACAATCTTTTTTCCCTTTCTTCCTCCTGCCTTCCCTTGCCGAATTACGAACTTCAGCGGCAACCAGACCGGCAAGCCTAACCACACAGCCATTCGTAACAGAAATCGGAATAAAGCGGTGAGAAACCTCTTTAGCGGTCGCTGTAGGTATTGGCTAATAAGTTCTTGATAAATAGCAAATCCCAGAGCCCAGCTCAATAAGTACCAGCCCCGCAGCTCTCCATAATTAGCTGATAATAAAACAGCGGCTACTATAGCTGCAGCCAGAAACCAAAAGACAAGATCGCCTAGCGAAGTAGCTAGGCGCCCCGGATGCAAAATGGCGCGACAAGCACACCAACTATCGAACACGAACCCCAAGCCGATACCACATAACAAGGTCCATCCTATAATCGTCAGTTGCAGCTCTAGCACAGTCGCCTCTCTCCCTTACTTCAGGAGACGCGCCAACAATCCCTTGCCTCGTAACTGCTCTCGGTTCTCACTGTACTCAAGGACTGTTATTTCCCCTTCCACTTCCAATTTCTCCTGTTCTACATTTAGCTGATTTATGTGGAGTCCGTCGCCTCGTATCTGCAACAGTCCGAGGGTGGTCTCCAAAACTACGCTCTTGTCGTCAAAGCTCTCTACGTGCCGGACACCGCTCACTTCTAAGAACTCCCGGTCCCGTAAAATTACACTGTGCCCATCTGACATAGGCGTTGTCATCTGTTTCCCCTCCCCCGGCTCTGAGGCTAGCCACAGTGTTCTTCTTTATCCTATTCTGTACTTCGAGCCACCATGACAAAATAAAAGGCCAGGCACCAATTGGGCCTGACCGCAAATATTTAGGCATCTAGCTATACAGCTTCTCCACCTTAACTCCTTTAAAAAAATAGCGCACTATCTCCTCGGGCTTTTTACCCTCTTTGGCCAATGTGTAGGCACCCCATTGGCACATACCCACACCATGGCCATAGCCACGGCCTTGGAATATAACTTGATCCCCTTGGACACTGATTTTATCAATAAGAATCGACTTGAGGCGGGTGCTACCCAAAGCCACCCTAAGATCGGCGCCTGAAGCATTGGTCCCAAACACGTTGATCTGTATTGCGCGGCCGGCGGGACCGCGTTTAGTTATACTCACGTCACTGCCATTTCCCGGCCGGAGTCCCATCTTGCTAAGAGCCGCCTCTAATTCACTGCGAGAAAATCTGGCCGTCCAAGTCTTATCTTCTTCAGGAGCATTTTTTACTCCCGGGCTGCTTACACTTTTAATATACGCCGGTTCCTGCTCTTTGAAGTTGAGCCCTTCTTTAGCCATGGCTGTTTGCGGTCCGGCATAGGCTGAAAACCAGGCCTTAATAAATTCCCCTTTGTGACTAAGCACTTCACCCCGTGTGGCCTGCACAGCCTTACGTACATTGTCGTTAATACGCGAAGGATCATAAGCCTGAAACTCCTCCACTTTGGTGGACACGTCAGTACCATGAAGAGACCTGGTTCCGCCTTTGCTTTGCAAAGCCTCCAAGGTAAATGTCCGGGCCAAGATCGCCTGGGCTGCTAAAGCCTCTACCGGCCAGGTGGGATCCATTTCAGCTGCCACTACGCCAGCAATATAATCTTCCATTTTGATATCTTTCTTTTGGCCGGTCTTATTATCAAACAAGGTCAAGGTAGGCTCACGACCCGCTCGAGCATCTACCACCGGTTTGGGTTGCTCAGGCGTAGCTTGCGGACGGGGAGCTTTTTGTGGCTTCTTTAGACATCCGGTAGTTATTGCCAATAGCAACAATATAACTAGGACTAAGTTTTTTTGTCGCAACATCGGGTGACCTCCTTTGCACCATCCTTAGCCCTAGTATGATCCTAAGTTCAGCTGCCTAATCCATCCTATTTGGTTCTTTAGTCACTCGCTCTTCTTTGATCATACGATAAAGGCTGGAAGCGTCAGCTGCACGAACAGTTTCTTTAAGATCCACCACTTCCACCGTTAGATGACGGCTGCCTAACGATAGTTCCAAAATATCACCGATGGCAACATCGCTCGCTGGTTTGGCCACCGTCCCGTTAATAATAATACGCCCGCGTTCAGCCGCTTCCTTGGCTAAAGTGCGCCGCTTAATCAAGCGTGACACTTTGAGAAATTTATCTAACCTCATTTTTGCATATCCCCTTTGCAAAAGACCATTTACTCTTTCAAGCAAAAAGCCAGGTTCCATGTAGAAACCTGACTTCTGCCTTTACACTTCTTTAATTACCGTTATATTACTTATTCACTGCCTCACGTAAAGCCTTGCCAGCTTTGAATGCCGGCACCTTAGCAGCTGCAATGTCAATCACTTCTCCTGTCTGCGGATTGCGCCCCTTGCGAGCTGCCCGGTCGCGAACTTCAAACGTGCCAAACCCAACCACTTGCACTCTTTCTCCTGTGGATAGGGTCTCCGTAACAACTTCGAAGAGTGCACCCACTGCCTTCTCCGAGTCTTTTTTGGTTAAACCTGTTTTTTCAGCAACAGCACTTACCAATTCAGTCTTATTCAACTTACTTTCCCTCCTCATTCTCCTGTCCTACTTGTCCTGCCCGCCACTTTGTTCTCTTATTCTCCAAGAAAAGCCAATTTCCTCCTTGTCCAAAAGAATTAAGTAATATTTTCCTGTTTTTTTGCTTGTTCCCACAGAGTATCCATGGCCTCCAACGATAAGTCTTCCACGGAATATCCTTTTAATGCCGCTTGTTCCTCTATATATTGAAATCGGTGTTCGAACTTAGCAGTGGTGGCTGCCAACGCCAGTTCCGGTTCTATTTGGAGAAAGCGGGCCACATTTACCACTGCAAACAACAAATCCCCTAGTTCATCTGTCATAGCCTGACGATCACCGCTGGCTACAGCCGATTTTAGTTCCTCTGCTTCTTCGAACACCTTCTCCCAAGCCCCATCCACGCTGGGCCAGTCAAAGCCCACCTGTGCCGCTCGTCCTTGAATCTTATAAGAACGCAGCAGTGCCGGTATTCCCTTAGGTACCCCGGCTAAGACACCGTTATCTTGGCCGCCCAGCTCTTTCTCTTGCTTCTTAATAGCCGCCCAGTTCACCAGTACTTCTGCACTGTCTCGAACTTTGGTTTGACCAAATACATGGGGATGGCGGCGAATCATTTTGGCCGTTACCCCCTCAATGACATCATTCATATCAAAAGCATGGGCTTCCTCGGCTAAACGGGCGTGAAATACCACTTGTAACAGTAAGTCTCCCAACTCTTCCACCAGTTTATGCATGTCGTTCTCATCTATGGCCTCTATGACCTCGTAGCACTCCTCAATCAAGTAGCGGCGCAAAGAAGTATGGGTCTGTTCCTTGTCCCATGGGCAACCCTCCGGTCCTCGTAAAGACGCCATCACATCTACCAGAGGATCCAACGGCACATGTGCGCACTTAGTCTCTTCTTCTTTCTTGGCCACAACGTTACCTCCTTTTGGAATCCCTGGGTCTTAGGCGACGAAACAGTTTCTTACCTAAGCTAGTGAATAAGGCCAAGTCTTCGGCCCTCACGGCCCGCACCACTAGCAGCATTACACCATAGCCCACGATCCCAAGTCCAATAGCTATCAATGTAGCCCAGTTGTTCCCCAGTACAGGTTCCACAGCTCGATAGCCAAATACCACTATGGCTCCCATGCCAGCGGTGGCCAAAATTGGTTTCAAGATCAGTTCCTTGAAATTCCAAGGTAACCCCACAAGCCGATTGATAAAGTGAGCATTAAGAGCTGCAGCTACCGCAAAAGTAGCTACCGTGGCCCAAGCTGCACCCCTGATACCAAAAGCGGGCAAACCGGTAAGTACATAAGTTAGCACAACCTTAGCCGCGGCCCCTACCATTAAGCTCCAAACCGGCAGATCGCTGCGTCCAAGTCCTTGCAAAATACTGGCGGTCGTCTGGTGCAACCCTAAAAACAAACAACTGGCGGCCAAAGCCGCTAGAATTGGCCCCGCTTCGGGAACATCGTATAGTAAGCTCATGATAGGCCCAGCCAACAAATACAATCCGGCCACAGCGGGAAACTCCAACAGTACAGTTAAACGTAAAGCAGCTTCGATATATTTTTGCAGTCGCGGATGATTTCGAGCCGCTTGAGCCGCTGACACCGCCGGTACCAAACTTACGGCCAACGACCCAGTTATGATCACCGGCAGGTTAATCAAGGTAAGCGCCATCTGAGTAAGTTGCCCAAATAGTGAAGTGGCTTCACTTACCGTATAACCTGCAGCCTCCAACCGAACCGGTACTAAGAGCACGTCCAAGCTCTGCATAATAGGCATCACTAAACTGGATAAAGTGACTGGGATAGCCAAGGCCAAGATCTGGCCCAACACTTGTTGCCAATTATATGGCCAAGGAACAACAGCCAATGTACCTACGGAAGAAGTTCGCCAGTACCAACGCAAAACAACCCAAGCCGCTGCTGCCCCGGTAACAGCTCCAAACGCCGCTCCAGCCGCAGCAAACTCCAAACCGCGGGGTAACAGTAAATAACCCAACACTAAAGCTGTTACTGCGCGCAATAGTTGTTCTATCACTTGAGAAGCCGCTGTGGGCCTCATGTCCTGAAATCCCTGAAAATACCCGCGCAACGCCGAGTTAAGCGATACTAATAGCACTGCCGGCGCCGTAGCCACCAACGGCCAAAATGCCCTCGAATCACGCAGCAGTCTTCCGTCCAAAGACACGCGTGCCAGTATAACTGTAAGCACACTAAAGAACAAGCCCGAAAGCAACAGTGTCCGGCTCGCTACCTTAAACACCGCCCCGGCTTGTTTAGGCTTGTCCTCGGCCAGTTTCTCCGCTACCAGTTTGGAAATAGCCACCGGTATGCCAGCGGTAGAAAGAGCCAGAATCACAGAATACAGTGGATAGGCCATGCCATACAAGCCCATGCCTTCCGGTCCAATCAAGCGAGCCAGAGGAATCCGGTAGATTGCTCCCAGCACCTTGCTTAATATTCCTGCTGCCACTAATAGTGCGGCCCCACCCAAAAAAGACTGGCCACTGTGCATGCTTTCACGTCCCCTTGCTAACTACCACCCCATTATATCAAAAAGGGACCCGGTTTCAAACCAGGCCCCCGAGATACATGCCTGCATTGGCAGTAGCCACCCTTTGGCATGACAATAAATTCTCTATTGTTCCATCTGTTTGGCTAAAAACCCGGCTGCAGTCTCGGCTAGTTTTACCTCAAGATCGCCAAACTTAATCCCTGGATTCTTGGACAAAATAACCACGGCTCCAATAGGGTCCCCTTCGGCAATAATAGGAGAAATAACTTCAGCACTGAAGCGGCATTCCTCGTCCTCCGTCAAACACTCTTTGCAGTACTTGTTTTCCTCCGGATTGTTAATAAGAACAGTTTGCCGCTCCTCCATAATCTTTTCTACCGCACCACTGATTGGCTTATTAAGGAACTCCTTCTTTGGGGCGCCGGCAACAGCGATAATGACATCTCGGTCGCAAATAGAAGCAATATGCCCTACGGCTTCGGCTAAGGAGTCCGCATATTCCTGGGCGAACTCGCTTAATTCCCCGATGGGGGAGTATTTTTTTAAGATAACTTCCCCTTCACGGTCGACAAATATCTCCAGGGGGTCTCCCTCGCGAATACGAAGAGTTCTGCGAATTTCTTTGGGAATTACTACACGGCCCAAATCGTCAATACGTCGAACAATGCCCGTTGCCTTCAAATTTCACCCCTCCTTTACCTCCGGGAACTGTTTCATAGATAGTATATAGAGCAATTAACACTTTTATTCATTTTTACCATGAGGGGTGATGAAGAAAAAGTCTATTTTTGGGTTTCTTTGTTCGGTTTATCCTTGGCCAACTTGTTTTCCGGCTTGTATTTAGTCTTTATCTCCTCGATATAGGTCAAAAACTTTTCATCTTTCTTTTGGGCTTCCAACTGCATACTAAGAAACGGTTTCACTTCTTCTAAAGTCAATGTCCGGGCCGGTTTTTTATCTTCTACCTTGATTATGTGGTAGCCATGGTTTGTCTTAGTCACAGAGCTAAGTTCCCCCACCGGTGTCGAAAAAGCAGCCTGGTCAAATTCCGCTACCATCTGACCTCTGGGGAAGTATCCCAGCTCGCCACCACTTTCACGCGACCCAGGATCAATGGAATGTTCTTTAGCTAATTCGGCAAAGTCATCGCCTTTTTCCAGCCGCTCTTTAAGTTCGTTAGCCACCTTTTCCTCTTCCACTAGAATATGGCTAGCTTTGACCTGTTCCGGCATCTTGAACTCGGCTATATGATCTTGATAATATTTCTGTACTTCCTCATCTGGTACCTCTACATCGGCTGTGATTTGAATATATAGCTGCTGAATCTTCATATTGTTTTCAACTAATTTCTTCAGGTCGTCCATGGTAAGCTTAAACTTTTTCAAAGCCGACGCCATCTTTTTCTCATCGCCAAACTGGTTTTCCAGGCTTTGTTTTATTTCCTGAAAAGCTGCTTCAACTTCTTCATCCTCTACAGTTATGCCTTCTTTTTCTGCCTCTGACAATACCACTTGCTCTTCCAGTAATCCATCCACAATATCAGCCCGGTCAATCGTGCTGGTATCGAAATCAGGTGAAAACAACTTGAACAAGGCCAAACGCTTATCCACATCATCTTGTTTAAGCTCTGCCTCTCCTACCCGTCCAACTACGGCATTACTGCAGCCAAAAAGTAACATCGCTATTAATAGAAGTGCCGCAACTTTGGTCCATTTCATTATTCTTCCTCCTAACAATCTCTTAGCTAATCACTAACCTCATTGTACTCCTTGACACGGGCAGCTACAAGATCCTTTATTTGCTTCAACAGCCTTCGGATAGCGCCCGCCACCTTATCTGACGGCAATCCTTCCGTGCGAAAAACAAGCTCGCGCTCCTTATCCGGAACCGGTGCTAGCCGTCGCTGGCTACTGCGCATAAGAGCAATCACTTCTTCCGGCGTTAGATACATATCCGGGGCCAACGTAAGAATCACCTTTTGCCCCTTTTGTGTTAAACCGGCAATTCCCACCTCTCGGGCTACCGTTCTTAACCGAGCCACTTCCAGCAAAGCTACCACTTCCTGAGGAGGATTACCATAGCGATCTATAATGTCATCGGTCACCTCAGACACTTCTTCTTCGCTCCGGCAAGCAGCAATAGCTTTGTACAGCTGCATCTTGTCCCGGGCTGAAGGAACATAGCCCTCCGGCAAATAGGCATTGATGGATAAATCCACCTGCGGCTCTATCTCCAGTGGCTTCACTTCGCCTTTAAGTTCCTGTACGGCTTCCTCCAACAACCGCCAATACATTTCAAAACCAACAACGGCAATATGACCGTGTTGCTCAGCCCCTAAAATATTGCCCGCACCTCTAATTTCCAAATCTCGCAGGGCTAATTTAAAGCCGGATCCCAGTTCGGTAAACTCACGCAAAGCCTGAAGGCGTTTTTGAGCCACCGTAGATAGCACCTTTTCCGGTTGGTAGGTAAAATAAGCATAAGCCACGCGACTAGAGCGACCTACTCGGCCTCGCAACTGGTACAGCTGTGCTAATCCCAGTCTTTCCGCCTGGCGTACAATCAGTGTATTCACATTGGGCATATCCAATCCGTTTTCTATAATGCTAGTGCAAACCAAAACATTATACTCACCTTTTAAGAAGGACAACACTGCACGTTCCAGTCTGGTTTCCGACATTTGTCCATGAGCTACACCCACTTTGGCTTGTGGCAGTAATTGTTGTAACCGCCGAGCCTCAGCTTCGATACCTTCCACCCAGTTATAGAGATAAAACACTTGTCCACCCCTGGCCAACTCCCGAACGATAGCATCGCGCACTAATGAATCACTATACTCCACCACATAAGTCTGCACCGGATAACGATCCTCAGGCGGAGTACGAATAACACTCATGTCACGTAGCCCCACCATAGACATGTGCAACGTCCGTGGAATCGGCGTGGCCGTAAGAGTAAGAACATCCACAGATGTCTGTAATGCTTTGAGGCGTTCCTTTTGTTTGACGCCAAAGCGTTGTTCTTCGTCGATGATGACCAGGCCCAAGTTGGAAAATTTTATATCCTTTGATAATAACCTATGGGTGCCGATAATAATGTCAACTTCTCCCCGACGAAGCTGCTTGATAATCTTTCTTTGTTCTTGGGCCCGACGAAAACGCGACAGCACCTCAACTTCCACTGGGTATCGATCTAAGCGCTCGCTAAAGGTATTGTAATGCTGTTCTGCCAAAATCGTCGTCGGTACCAAGACCGCTACTTGTTTGTTACCCATCACTGCTTTAAAAGCCGCCCGAATAGCCACTTCTGTCTTTCCATAGCCCACATCACCGCATAGCAGTCGATCCATGGGAGATGGTTGTTCCATGTCCCGCTTGATTTCTTCGATGGCTTTAAGTTGATCCGGCGTCTCTTCATATGGAAAAGCATCCTCAAACTCCCTTTGCCAAACTGTGTCCGGAGAGAAAGAATGTCCCGGCGTGGCTTTACGCCGAGCGTAAAGAGCTAACAATTCCTGTGCCATTTCAGCTACTGATTTCTTAACCTTTTTCTTAGCCCGTTGCCATTCATTGCCGCCAAGCTTGCTAAGTCGCGGTCGCTCCCCTTCGGGACCAATGTATTTTTGCAGCAAATGCACCTGGTCGGTGGGCACGTAGAGCTTATCGCGGCCTGCATATTCTATCACCAAGTAGTCCCGGGTTACCCCTGCACTTTCTAAAGTCTCCACTCCTAAATAACGCCCAATTCCATGGGATAAATGAACCACCAGGTCCCCAACCTTAAGGTCGGTGAAACTAGGTACCGCGTCATCCATATGAGCCCGGCGTTCTCGCCGTCGTACCTGCCCAAAGATCTCACTATCAGTGATCTCCACAACTTTGAGTGTAGGGAATTCAAAACCTTGTGAAATAGCCCCTACATTTATTTTAGCCTGCACGCTTGGTAAGCGTTCCTGCAGCCATTCCTTTAGACGTTTGGCCCTACTTTCGGTACTGGCACGTAATGTAATGGCGTAGGAATCATGGTGCCAGCGAAGCAAATCACGGGCCAGACGATCTTCGTCTTTGTTGTAAGGTATTAGAGAACGAGCAACCAAAGAGACTGTAGCCTTCGGATTAGCATGAGGTATCCGGCGCAAAAACACACTTAGGCCAATGCGCTGCAACCGGCTGAGCCGCATGAACAATTCTTCCTGATCAAGATAGAGACTCGCTTCTTCAGGCAACAGATTGCCTTCTTCCAACAAGCGGCTCTGCATTTCGGCCAACTCACGGGAAAAATTGCGTCCTTCTTCTAGCAGCTGAATTGGTTCATCGATAAATAACAACGTTCGCGAAGAAAGATAGTCAGATAGGACAGCTGTTTCTTCGTAAGCAAAAGGAATTAAGCGTTCCTGAGGCTCAGCCAAGCCTTGAGCTGTCCGCTCCAACAGAGCATCCACTCTGAGCCGTACCTTAGCTGCCTGATCGTCAAGCCCTTTACCCAATAAGTTCTGTTGGTATTGAGAAGCCGCTTCTTGTAGGCACTTCAGTGCAGTTCTTCGCTGGGCTGGAGACAAGCTAGCTTCAGCTGCCGGCCCCAACCAAACTTCATCGACATTGCCCTTAGAGCGCTGGTTCTCTGGGTCGAACTCTCGCATGGAATCCACTTCGTTGTCGAATAATTCAATCCGATATGGATATACCGCTGGCAAAGGAAACATGTCAACAATATCACCCCGGGCCGCAAATTCCGCCCTGGCCTCCACTCGTTCAACTCTTTGATAGCCCAACTCCACCAAACGAGCCAGTAGCTCTTCCCGGTCGATAACCATTCCCGGAGCCAACTGAAATCCGCTCTGAGCGAAAACATCCGGAGGCGGCAAGCGACGATTCAGAGCACCAAGCGGAGCCACCACGATAATTCGTTCTCCTCTTACCAAAGCTGACATTACTTTTAGTCGCTGAGCAGTCAACTCCGGACTTTCGGCATAATATTCGTACGGCAACACTTCAGCCGGTGGATAAACTTCAATGGTTACCGAAGGTAAGAACGCAGCTAAATCCTCAGCCACTGTTTCAGCCTGTTGCAAATGGCTGGTAAGATAAAGAGCCGGACGTTGCGTTTTCTTTAACACGGCAGCGACAACAAAGGCTTTCTGAGCTCCGCTCAAGCCATGTATTAGCTGTTCGTCTACATTCTGGTCAATATTATTGCACAGTAATGCCAGTTCCTTTTGCTCAAATATGTTCTCATCTTCGAACACGCCACTACCCCCGTTTATGCAACACAAAACGGGCCTGTCAAGGTCAGGCCTCGCCCCTGAATACCTAGCCCTACACCGGTAGTGACCAGTATTCTGAGTCAATTATACCTAGCACCTGAAGCAGGTGCAAGGAGTCCCAAATAATAAGGGCCAAAATCACTTGCAAAACTATACCATAAATGTATAATATTGTTAAGGGAACGACGGGAAGGGGGCGAAAACGCGTTGTCTGTCGAACATTCGTCTAGCCAATTGCGACAATTGGACAAGGAGATCGAAGCACTGCGAGAAAAATTACATCGCTTAGTCAGCGCCAACCCATCCCGCCTAAGATCAGGAGACGTCTATCGACTGAGCAGACAGCTCGATCAGCTAATTACAAAATTACACGAAAATAATGCATCATCCCTTTGACAGGCTAGCAACGAACACGAGCGGAGCGGATTCGGACATAAATGCCCGGGTTGGGGGGAATGGAAAACCAAATGGAAGTAACGACTGTAAAAGGTGTCATTTCTGTTACCTTCGCTGTCGATGTTTCCGAGAGGCAGCACCTCCTGGGCCTAAGTCCCCATGATCTTCTCCAACTCTCTAAAGAAAAACTAGCAACAATAATTCCCTCCTCACGTATTCGCCATGCTGCGGTAGATTACAACGGCGGCGACACGATGCTAGTAATTCTCAGTATTTAGGCCCAAGGACAAGTTTTTGGGTTGTATTACCATCAGGGTCATAGGCTGCCTTTGACCCTTTTTTTCTGCCTTTAAAAGTGTTCTTTGTTCTCTTTCATCGCTCATGAGTCTCTTGTCAGTCTCAGCAGTTATTGGACAAGCTGACACCTTGTTGGTGCTCATGATATCATATGCACAGATTTCTCCCTTAAGACAACTCAGATTGCTCATTTAGGTTGTCACCGTTAAGGAAAGGAGATTGAACATGAAAAACAAGATACTCAGAGCAAAAAATTGGATTACAACCAGTCCGGTACATGCTAACTGGAAAAAGGGGCTTGTCAGTTGTTTGGTAGTCGCTACTTTGTTCTTAGGTTTCTCTGTTATAGCCCAAGCTGCCAGCTATACTGTTCAGCCGGGAGATACACTATGGCTGATAGGACAAAGGTTTGGCGTAACAGTGGATGAAATAAAACAAGCTACTGGCATCTGGTATGACCTGCTTTACCCTGGCGATATCCTCACTGTGCCCGACAAGAACACCGCTTCACCAAATCGCTCTACCTCTTTGACTTCACGGGGCGGCATACGGCCGTCATCTCAAGAAGTGCAAATGCTAGCCCAGATGATAATGGCTGAGGCTCAAGGCGAGCCCTATGAAGGAAAGGTGGCTGTGGGAGCCGTGATCCTCAATCGGCTAGAGGACCCGGCGTTCCCTAAAACCCTAAGCGGTGTTTTATATGACGCTGATGCCTTTGAGCCAATTTTGAATGGAACTTTCCATTCAAACCAACCAAACCAAGAGAGTATCCAAGCTGCCACCGACGCCCTTTCCGGCCTAGATCCCACCGGCGGAGCGCTTTATTTCTATAACCCTAGTACAGCTTGGTCACCGTGGGTATTTAGCCGCCCGGTAGTAACACAAATTGGGAACCATGTGTTTGCCAAGTAAAACAAGCCTTTAAGCACCTGCTCTTTGCGGGTGCTTTTTCTTTTAGAGGACTTTGCTTTAGGAATACCAGCAGGAATTTAGGGAAAAAAGTAGAAGCAAGTTTAGTAAATTGAGAAAGAAGACAATCTACCGCTAAGGGGGAAGATAGATTGGATTCAAAGGGAGAATGGATGGGCACAGAACTAAAGGTAGCTTGGGAACAGTTTATCACTGACGGCACTTTGTTATCCGACGTATCACCAAGGATAGCGGCAGACTGGAAACGGTGCCGACAATTGGGGGTCGATCCAACACAAGGTTGCTGCCGGGAAATACTGTCCCCGGAAGAACACAATGCCAGCATAGCTGACGACGCCGAATTGCTGGAGGTAGCTCGCCCATTTATCAGCAGTTTATACAACATTCTAAACGGTTCCGATTTTGCCGTAATGCTGGTAGACAAAAATAATGTTGTGTTAGAAGTATTAGGTGATCCCTCAGTTTTAACAGCTTCACGGGTGGGATTGAATTTTGTCCCTGGCGCTGTGTGGCAAGAAGAAACAGTGGGCAATACAGCCGTTGGGACAGCTTTACGGGAAGGCGAAGCTGTGCAATTGGCAGGCTACGAGCACTTTTGCCAGGCTCATCACCCTTGGGCTTGTTCAGCCGCACCCATTTTTGCACCTGACGGTACTGTTTGTGGCGTGATTAACGTTTCCGGTGCCGTAGAGCATGTACACCCTCATACCCTAGGTATGGTGGTGGCAGCCGCCCGTGCCATTGAAAACGGTTTAGCCATGCACGAAGCCACAGAAAAACTACGGCTACAACACAGATATCAAGAAGCAATTGTGGAGTCCATGTCTGATGGATTCCTTACAATAGACGTCAACGGCTACATAACCTATATGAACGCCACCGGTGGCCGTATTTTAGGCGTAGATCCAAAAACCGCTGTTGGCAAGTTTATCGGTGATATCGTAGATTTTAAGCCGGTAATTCTAACAGTGCTGGAAACCGGACGTGGATACGTGGATAA
The DNA here is from genome assembly GCA_012839445.1 of Bacillota bacterium. GTDB lineage: Bacteria > Bacillota > DTU030 > DUMP01 > DUMP01 > DUNI01. The sequence goes on along the minus strand of DUNI01000008.1, from coordinate 3,600 downwards.
GGAATTCATGGTGAAAACTGGTACCGGCTTTAAGCATTTTATCAAGACTGCCGTTCCCATCCAGGACGAGGACGGCAATCTCACCGGTGTAGTAGACACATTTCGGGAGATCAAGCGAGTACGAAAAATGGTAAACCGGATGGTAGGAGCCCAAGCCAATTTCACCTTTGACGATATTATGGGCCAAAGTCAACCATTACTAGACTGTATGCGGCTAGCAAAAATTGCCGCCCAAAGTTCTTCCAACGTTCTCATTCAGGGCGAAAGCGGTACCGGTAAGGAATTGTTTGCCCAAGCGATTCACAACGCCGGCATCCGTTGCAACGGTCCTTTTGTGGCCCTAAACTGTGCTGCGTTGCCGCGCGAGCTTATTGAAAGTGAACTCTTTGGTTACGAAGAAGGAGCTTTTACCGGCGCGTCCAAGGGCGGACGTCCAGGTAAATTTGAGCTGGCTTCAGGTGGCACCATCTTACTTGACGAGATCGGTGACATGCCTCTGGATATGCAAGCCAAACTGCTAAGGGTATTGCAAGAGGGACGAGTGCTACGCATAGGCGGCCGGCACTATATCGACTGCGATGTGCGCATTATGGCCGCTACGAACAAAAACCTGGCCCAGGAAGTAGAGTTAGGAAACTTCCGTCGTGACTTGTACTACCGCCTCAATGTGCTATCAATTATAATTCCGCCCCTTAGAGAACGCGGCTCTGACTTAGAACTGTTGGTGCAACACCTAACACGAAAAATCAGCCGCCAGTTAGGACAAGATGTCCGCTCTTTTAGTCCCGGTGCCTTGGACATCCTCCGTTCCTATTCCTGGCCGGGCAATGTCCGCGAACTGGAGAATGTAGTAGAAAGAGCAGTAAACATAGCCCAGGGTACAGAAGTTTCTACAGAAGAAATAATACGCTTGTTACACCAACAACAAGCAACACCGACCCAAGTAGCGGAAAAGCCACTATCTATAGAAGAAGTAGAGCAAATGGCCATTGAGAGAGCGCTTAGGGTCGCTGAAGGCAACATCTCTTTGGCTGCTCGTCTACTTAAGATTAGTCGCAATACTTTGTATAACAAATTGAAGAAGTACCAAATTAGTGCCAGCTAATTCCGTGCTCATTTTTTGAGCACTGTCCTAAAGTTGCACAACGCAATCAAACCCAGTGGATATGCCCAGTTCGCGTTTTAACGACTGGCACTGTTCAATAATTGGACAAAAGGTCACCCCTCTTGGTTATTTAATTGTAGGCTACTTAGATATGCACAAACTAGGTAGCCTATTGCCTTTTGCGCCACAATTTTACCCTAGTCTTTATTGTGGCACAAACCTTGCAATATATTATAGGGTGAATGCAACAATGTTTTGATGCTGCCGGAACCTTGGGCCCAAGCAATATTAGTATCAACTAAGCAACGTTGTTTGGCAGCATTGACCATTTTACAGGAGGGGTGATCAGCTTTGGACTTTTCTGAAGAACAGTTGCAAGATTTTTACCGTGTCATGTTTACCATTCGTCGCTTCGAGGAAAAGGTGAACGAGTTGTTCCTAGGCGGAGAAATCCCCGGTTTCGTCCATCTTTATATCGGCGAAGAAGCCATCGCCACCGGCGTCATGGCTAATTTGCGCAAGACCGATTATATCACCAGCACTCACCGCGGTCACGGCCATACCATTGCCAAAGGTGCCGATTTGAACCGTATGATGGCTGAGATCTTCGGCAAAGCCACCGGCTACTGTAAAGGTAAGGGTGGCTCTATGCATATTGCCGACTTTACCATCGGCATGTTGGGAGCTAACGGTGTAGTAGGCGGCGGCTATAATCTTGCCGTCGGAGCCGGACTGGCTGCCAAGCTTCGCGGCCAAGATCAAGTTTCAGTTTGTTTCTTCGGTGACGGTGCCTCTAACCGTGGTACTTTCCACGAAGGCCTCAACATGGCCGCTGCCTGGAAACTTCCAGTAATATTCGTCTGTGAAAACAACCAGTGGGCTTCTACTACCCCCTATCGGACAACAACTTCAGTGGAAAATATAGCCGATCGAGCTACTGGGTATGGGATTCCCGGTGTGGTAGTAGACGGCAACAATGTATTTGCAGTTTATGAAGCAGCTCAAGCCGCAGTGGAACGTGCTCGCAGCGGTGGTGGACCCACCCTGCTGGAAACCAAAACCTACCGTATTAAAGGGCACTTTGTCGGTGATCCGGAAATGTACCGGACCCGAGAAGAAGTGCAGCAACAATTTGAAACCAATGACCCCTTAAATAACTTTAAGCAAGCAGTACTCAACGCTAACTCTCTAACAGAAAAAGACTTGGAAGAAATCGAGACTGCAGTACAAGCGGCAATTGAGGAAGCAGTGGATTTTGCCCGTGAAAGCCCCTTCCCCAAACCGGAAGAACTGTTTGAAGATCTGTATGTAGAAGGCGGTGAGACACTATGAGAGAAATTACTTTTTCCCAAGCTACCATGGAAGCCATGGCGGAAGAAATGGCCCGCGACGAACGCGTGTTTCTAATGGGGGAAGACATTGCCCGCCAAGGCGGTATTTTTGGACAGTTTAAGAGTCTGCCGCAGCAATTTGGTTTTGACCGCGTCCGAGACACACCGATCTCAGAAACAGCTATTGTCGGTGCCGGTGTTGGAGCCGCCCTAGCCGGTATGCGCCCAGTGGTGGATATGCACTTTGTGGACTTTATCACCGTCGCCATGGACGAAGTGGTGAACCAAATGGCTAAGATCCGCTATATGTTTGGCGGTCAATGCACAGTACCGGTGGTTCTTAGAGCCCCTGACGGTGCCGCCCGTTCAGCTGCCGCCCAGCACTCTCAAAGTCTTGAATCCTGGTTTGTTCACGTTCCGGGCCTTAAAGTGGTTATCCCGTCAAACCCAGCCGATGCTAAAGGACTATTGAAAGCTGCCATTCGCGATGACAACCCGGTATTATATTTCGAAAATAAGGACCTGTTCGGTAAAAAAGGCCCTGTACCCGAAGATGAATTCTTCACCCCTATTGGCAAAGCCAAAGTGGTACAAGAAGGCACCGATGTCACCATTGTGTCCTACTCGATTATGCTTCATAAAGCCCTGGATGCAGCCGAACAACTGAAAGCCGACGGCATCTCAGCCGAAGTTATTGATCTTCGGACTATTGTTCCCATAGATAAGGAAACGCTTTTTGAATCAGTGAAAAAAACCAAGCACCTAGTCATTGCCCACGAAGCTACCAAGAACGGTGGCGTAGGCTCTGAACTAGCTGCCATCGTAGCTGAGGAGCTTATTGATTACCTGGACGGGCCTATTAGGCGTGTCGGCGCCGACTTCGTACCCATCCCCTTCAGTCCGGCGTTAGAACCGCTTATGCTACCCCAGGTAGAAGACATTGTTGGGGCGGTAAAGGAAATTTGCTGACTGCTATTTCTTTGTTAAACGGGTTTTGAGTTTATGAGAAAAGAGGTCTTGGCATTGGATTTAAAATTAAACGATAAGGTAGCTGTTGTAACTGGATCAGCAGGAGGTCTTGGTTTTGCAGTAGCACAGAAACTAGCTGAGGAGAAAGCTAGGGTCGCCCTATTAGACATTAAAGCCGACGAACTTCAAACTGCT
>DUNI01000092.1 GCA_012839445.1 Bacillota bacterium | reverse complement strand
TATGTATGTAGTATTTTTTGTCATGCTTATCCTGACCGGAATTTATGGAGTGATAGTAGTAACAAGAGGGAAGTAACACCGGGTTAAACAGTGATCTGCCTTTATAGATCCGATTATTAAGTTACCCCGACAGCTGGTGTCGGGGTAACTTTGCTATACTTAATATTAAGACAAAATTAAAGGAGGAGAAGAGGTATGCAAAGACTCCTCAAAACACTAACAGAACAGGGGCTTTTGCATGAATGGGAGGATACCGATTTTGATCTGCCGTATCTACTTCGAGCTGTGGCCCTAATGCGCCATGGAGCCTTGGCGGCCGGACTCTGGGATCTAAGGCGAGTGAGCAAGTGGCAAACGCGACATCTAACACTTCTTAAATCATGCCTTAGCAAAGATCTCATACTAAATGCCTTCGCCGAAGACTATCATAACGCCTTTCCCTGGGAACAAAAGAAATCCCTGGATCTAATGTGGGGAGCATTGCTAGGTGATAAAATCGAGCAAGTATATAACTACCATAAACAACATGCGGCCTTTTATACTCGGGTAGTGGGCCTTAAGCATAGCCTCCTTTCCGAACAAGAAATATCAAATATAACCCCAGGAACCTTTATCATTGTAGTGCCCGAATGTAATAATCCAGTGGATCCAAATGCTATTGCCGTACTTAACCCTAATGGCGTCAAAATTGGCTACCTTAGAAAACCATTGGCCGAAGTCATCACGCTTCGGCTGGCAGCCGGTAACCAAGCTATTGCTAAAATTGCCCATGTTCTACCCAAGGAATTCCATCCTGACAGCAGGGTGAACATCAAAGTTCAGTTTTTACCAGAATCCACCACGTTTGTTAAGATGATCAGCAAAGAGACAATAACCATTCAGATTACTGAAAAGAAATGGATAGCGGTTAAACATTAAACTTAAACTTGTTTCGTTAGCATTTATAAGTTATCCACTATTGCTGATATCAGCTTTTCTTTGTCACCATCTGCTACCCTATTTTTATCAGTGCTTTCATTTAATTCTACTACATTGATATTTCTAGCCATAGCCAATTCTTTATTGTTTGGCGGGTATTCCCTGTCGACAATCAGAAACTTTTTTGTGTGACCCAAGAGTTCGCGGGCGCACGCGGCATTTAATTGATCCAGTCCAGCTTTGTGCCTTGCGGATTTACCTGTCTTAATTTCCGCAATGCCGACTATGTTACCACACCTAATAACTAGATCGATTTCGAGAGATCCACCTTTTCTTACCGAGTGCTTTATTTCTGAGACGTGCGGCTTTAATGTTTCATATACCGATGTCTCAAAGGTATCTCCAAAATCAGCCTGGCAGTAGTCTCCCATATGAATCCTTAAGTAGTCATGTATCGTTACAAGATCTTGGTGCATTTCATACATGTTTCTTAAAACAAGGGTGTCATCGAGCCACTCATATAAACAAAGGTTATTTCCGACGTGGCTTTGTAGATAGCAGAAAGGTGTTTTGTATCTTCTACTGGCTTCAAGTCCAGCAAAAGCCATAGGCTTAGTACCTCCAGTTAGATTTAACAGCACTGCAGATCTGCTAGCAGCTATCTCTTCAGCAATTATGGGGCTAATCTCTGTGATGTTATAAGGGTTATTAATTTGTTTATGAGTAATTGAAATACCTGCCTCCACAAGTACTGGTTCAAGGTAAGTTGACCTAAGCTTCGTAAAATCTGTGTAAAACAAAACTACCTCTTGAGGTTTCAACCTTTTGATAGGCAATAAATTAGGAACAGGTTGCTCGCCAATCAAGCATAACATTTTATCAAACATTTCCGAACCACCTTTTTGTTTAAGTTTTCCATCACATTTGTGCAATGTCCAGTTAACAATTGCAACACGATCTTGTTCTATATGACATATCAAAATATCTTGGATATCATCGTGTTTATTATAAGCGAGTAGAAAGCCAGAGTATCTTTATGTCGGATGATGCTCATACTTAAGACTATTCGCCAAAATAATTTGTCTTCCTCTATTTTAAACTGGCAACGAAAAAGTAAAGCAGATACAGATCTCAACAAACAGATAAGAACAAGGAGAACGCAGTTGTTGGCATTGCTAGGTTTTAGTTGGGGTACTGGGCCTGTTAAATTTAAGGGATCCAACAGAAAGACTGTATATTAAAAACTGATAATTCAAAAGAAGAAGCAGGCTAATTGATATTTATGTTGAAATATGTAGGGAGGAGAAAAGTAAGGCCATTTGTGTCAATTGATTGCAAGATTTTACACTTGGGGGGTGTGATGTTTTTGACAGATAAGGTGAGAGTCGAAGAAATCAAATTACGTGTAGTGACGCCTCTTTTTATGGGAGGGGCTAGCACTAAGATAGCAGAATTCAGGCCTCCGTCGCTGAAAGGGGTATTACGCTTTTGGTTTCGTGCCAAGAATCCAGACAGGCTACAAGAAGAAGCACATATTTTTGGCAGTACGGAAGCCGGACAAGCCAGTTTTTTGATACAGATACTGGAGTCACCGGTGGCTTCGGAGGAACCAATTAACTGGGGGAAAGGATTAGCGTACTTAGGATACGGACTTGTTCGAAGAGGAAAAGCCGAACGTCCCTATATCAAACCAGGTGAAGAAATAGTTTTGCGGTTTGTGTTTAGGCCCAATGTTAAGTTGGAAGTTCAGAAGGATGTAATGGAAAGTATGCGCTGTTTATGTTTATTAGGTGGACTAGGGTCCAGGAGTCGACGCGGTTTTGGATCGGTGGTGCTATCATCTGAATTACCGTCAAATTCCGAAGAGCTTTGCAATCAAATTACAGCAGTATGCCAGCAAAACAATCTTCCAGAAAAAGTAGCGCATACAGCGCTTAGCCGGCAAATACGGATGGTGATTCCTTTTGAAGAAAGCTCGTGGCAGGGTGCACTGGAGAGAATAGGCTGGGAGTTACAAACGTTTCGTTCGTTCCAAACACCATCGCCTCAAGGACCGCGTTTTAAGGGAGACCACGATCTAATTTATGGCGCGATAAAAGGCAACAGGCCTGCCACAGCTCCTGAACGAGTGACGTTTGGATTGCCCCAGAACCACTATTTTTCTAGTTTAAAGGGAGCCAGAGCTGGCGTTACAGGGATTGATAGCAAACGCAGAGCTAGTCCACTTTTCATTCATACGCACCTACTGGCTAATGGCCAGCATGCAGTGGTTGTTTCGTTCTTGCCGGCACCAATGTTGCCGTCAGGAGATGAATTGGCCATAAGCACTGGTGGGAGGGGACATGAATCCAATAAGTTTACAGTACCGGTACCAGAAGGTTGGACAGCTGTG
>DUNI01000091.1 GCA_012839445.1 Bacillota bacterium | reverse complement strand
TTGGGTGTGTTTGAAGCAGCTAAAGACGTGGATCGTTACGCTGTGGGCGTAGATATCGACCAAACAGTTATTGATCCTGAACACATTGTAGCCAGTTGGTCGATATCTACGCCCACAGCGTAACGATCCACGTCTTTAGCTGCTTCAAACACACCCAAACCGGTACCGCCGGCAGCATGGTAGACCACATCAGCACCACGGTCATACATGGCTAAAGCCGTTTCTTTACCCTTAGCTGGGTTACCGAAATCACCGACGTAAGAAACTAGCACTTCAGCTTCAGGGTTGACATATTTCACACCGGCCATGTAACCAGACACAAAGGAGCGGATAACAGGTACGTCCATACCACCTACAACTCCAACTTTGTTGGAACCGTTCAATTTAGGAAGATCCGTTTTTATGAGCTGGCCAACCAGGGCCCCAATGAGAAAAGTCTTCTCATGATCCTTAAACATATAGCTGGCTACGTTAGGCGCTTCCACAATTGTATCTTGGATAACAAATTTCTGCTCTGGGAACTCTGCCGACACTTTCTTTAGAGCATCGGCCTGATAATGAGCCAGCATCAAAATAAGATCATACTTCTTCGTCTTTGCTAGATTTCGCTGATAACCTTCTAGCTCAGCAATAGAACGTGGCTCTACATAGTCAAATTCAACGCCGAGCTCCGCTTCAGCCCTTTTCAAACCTTCATAAGCAGAGTCGTTAAAGGATTTATCACCTAAACCACCAACAGCAAATACCATGGCTACACGCATCTTGTCTCCAGCTGCCTTGTCAGAGCCTTGGCTCTGCTCATCATCTTGGTCAGCCGGCTGCCCTCCACCACAACCTGCGATAAGTGTCATTACCAATGCTAAAGCTAAAACAATTTTTAGTGTCCGTCCTAAACGCAAATTGAACTCCCCTTTCTTTTGCAAAGTAGAATATGATGTCTTCAAGCTCAGTATCGGTGGCTGGACGATCCCCCTTTACTTCATAATTAAGAGCAGATACAGGAAAAAATCAACAACATCTCCAATTATAAACCAAATTAGGGTGGGTACACCACCCCCTTCTCTTTGCCCAAAAAGAAGTTCCCATCAGAAAAATAAAAAAACCCACCAAAATTCAACATTAAATTGCTGTCCTCTTAACCGCCATTGTACTTATTCTCGTTATCAGAATGAATTCCTTGTTTTCTTGGGCACTTCCAGGTCAATATGTCCTTCCATCTTTTAGCCATAAGAAGGATTTACCGAAGCCATGGCGAAAACATTAGTCGAAAATAGAGAGGAGAAAGCCAATGCAAGCTATCAGCTGGGAACATGATAGACTAAAACTACTGGATCAAACTGTACTCCCTCTGAAAAAAGTTTACATCACCTGCACAACCTATCAGCAAGTTGCCGACGCCATTCGTAACATGAAGGTTCGAGGAGCACCGGCTATCGGTGTAGCTGCAGCCTATGGCATGGCTTTGGCCGCCGGTTCTATTCAAGCAGCAAACCGAGATGAATTCCTAAGTAAATTAAAAGAAGCCGCCGGTGTACTTATTGCTACCCGCCCTACAGCAGTCAACTTAGCTTGGGCTGTGGACAGAATCATAGCTGTGGCCGAAGCAGCTGAGGATTGGCAACAGCTACCTGCGCTTATTGCTAAGACAGCCCGTAATATGGAAGAAGAAGATATTGCTGCCAACCGGCGTTTAGGTCGTAATGGGGCCAAACTGCTACCGGACAAAGTAAGTATACTAACGCATTGCAATGCCGGGGCTTTGGCTACTGCCGGTTACGGCACCGCCCTTGGGATTGTACGCGCTGCCCGGGAAATGGGTAAGACAGTATCTGTCTACGCCGATGAAACCAGGCCCTACTTACAAGGTGCCAGACTAACTGCGTTTGAACTAATGGAAGACGGCTTTCCGGTTACACTGATTACCGATAACATGGCCGGTCATGTTATGCAAACCGGCAGGATAAACTGTGTTGTGCTGGGAGCCGATCGCATCGCTGCCAACGGTGATACAGCCAATAAAATTGGGACCTATAGTTTGGCTGTTTTGGCCCATGAAAATAATATTCCCTTTTATGTGGCCGCCCCGGTATCTACGCTAGACCTTAGCCTTAGCACCGGCGATGAGATTCCTATTGAAGAGCGCAGTCCACTGGAAGTAACCCATGTTTTTGGGCAACAAATAGCTCCGGAAAGCATCCATGTCTATAACCCTGCTTTCGATGTCACTCCAGCTAAGTATATTACTGCTATTGTCACCGACAAGGGTGTTGCTTTCCCGCCTTTTAACCAAAGCTTACCTCAATTAATTCAAGAATAATGCTAGCTAGGGTAGATCATGATACAACATGCTCTGCCCAATAATAGAAAGTGAGGGATTCTGCCAATGACAAAGCAGACATTACCGCATTTGAAAACTTACCCCGGCCAAATAGCACCCAGAGTACTAACATGTGGTGATCCTTGGCGAGCCCAAAGTATTGCCGAGAAAATGGAAAATACCACCGTGGTGTCAAAGAACCGGGAATACTGGGTCTTCAACGGTGAGTATAACGGTGTTCCCGTAACTGTTGCATCGCACGGAGTAGGTGCCTCCGGAGCAGCTATTTGTTTTGAAGAGTTAATCCGCAGCGGAGCCAAGGTTATCATTCGGGTTGGTACCTGTGGTACGTTGCAACCTGAAGTAGTCGCAGGAGATCTAGTGGTCGCCACCGGTGGAGTGCGAGAAGACGGCGTCACCCCACAACTGGTACCCTTATCTTATCCTGCTGTGGCTGATAGCCAAGTTGCCGACGCTCTGTATGCAGTGGCTAAAGAAAAAGGAGCACGCGTTCATAAAGGACTCGTTCTTTCTTTAGCTGCTTTTTATCCCGGTCTTATGCCGTTGGCTAATAGAATTATGGCCAAAGCAGGCGTTCTGGCTTCTGAAAACGAGGTAGCCACTCTCTTAGTAATCGCCTCTTTGCACGGAGTGAAAGCCAGTGCCATTATCGCTGTAGATGGTAAAGCATTTGAGCTTGAAGACGATTGGAAACCACACCACCCTCTAGTTAAAGAAACCGTAGAAAAAGAAATAGATATTGCGCTAGAAGCGGTCACACGTGTTAAGCTGGAGGAATAAAGAGTTAATAGCCGTTGAATAAAGGCTATAAGGTAGTCCAACGTTAACACGCCAAACACAAGCCGGCAAAAGTCTAAAGCATTACAAATCCTAGGAAGAGAAAAAGGAGAGAGTTAACCTCTCCCCTTTTAGGATTTAAAAACGGCGAGGGCTTAAAAACCCTCGCCGTTACTGTACTGTTTTGGTGGGCGGAGCAGGTTTCGAACCTGCGACCCCCTGCGT
>DUNI01000090.1 GCA_012839445.1 Bacillota bacterium | reverse complement strand
CTTTTTCATGAGATCTCCTTTCTCATGTCGCCCCTGTAAGTCCTTCCTTGTTGCTTTGCCTACTTAAATATTACACTCCCCATGCCAATTTACGATTAAATATCCTAAGCGTTGCAAATGCACGGTTTTCACAGATAATCGGCTAGTTTTATACCAAAGAAAGAAAACCTCCACCTGTTCAAGGCGAAGGTTTAAATGTTTTGTAGGCTCTATAAAACTCTTTTTCTAGAAGCAAGTAATTGCTTGAGTTCGGCGTTATGCTTTCTCAGAGATAAGATAGCTTGTTGATATTCTCGCAATTCCATTTGCCGCTGTTGTTCCTGAAGGACTAATAGGTTCATAAGAACACGGCGTCCTAAGCGCAGTTGCTCGATTTTGGTTCTGAGTCTAATGATCTCTTCTTCCATAACCTGTTCCCGCAGGGCCAACTTTGGGTTGTCCATTTGGTCACCGCCTGCATTGTGATTGGACAAGACTACTTTAGTTTTATGCAAGTGATGACAAGGTTATGCGCGACGGGTTACTGTAACAAGGTTATCATAATCCCGGCTGCCACTGCTGAACCAATAACACCGGCAACGTTGGGGCCCATGGCGTGCATGAGAAGAAAGTTGCCTGGGTTTTCTTGTTGTCCTACTACCTGAGATACACGGGCAGCCATGGGAACAGCCGACACACCAGCGGAACCGATAAGAGGATTAATCTTGCCTCCGGAGAGCTTGTACATAAGTCTACCCAAGAGGACTCCACCGGCTGTACCGCAAGAAAAAGCTACTAGTCCTAAAGCCACTAACCCAATGGTTTTCAGGTTAAGGAAGTTTTCAGCGCTCATAGTAGCGCCAACGGACGTGCCTAAGAATATGGTGATAATGTTGATAAGCTCGTTCTGGGCTGTCTTAGATAGCCGTTCGGTAACACCGCTTTCGCGCAGCAAGTTACCTAGCATAAGCATACCTAAAAGAGGTGCAATAGCTGGTAACAGAAGTGTTACAAGCACCGTGCAAATAATAGGGAATATGATCTTTTCTGTTTTGGAAACAGGTCGCAGCTGCTCCATTACCACCTGGCGCTCTTCTTTAGTTGTTAATGCTCTCATAATTGGTGGCTGAATCAAAGGAACTAGGGACATATAAGAATAAGCAGCTACTGCTATGGGCCCTACTAGGTGTGGAGCCAGCTTCATAGTAACATATATAGCTGTTGGCCCATCAGCTCCACCGATGATACCAATAGAAGCTGCTTCCCGAATACTAAATCCCAGAAGATCGGCACCTAGCAAGGCTACAAACACACCTATTTGTGCAGCAGCTCCAAGAAGGATGGTACTGGGATTAGCTAGCAAGGGACCGAAATCAGTCATGGCTCCCACACCGAGGAAAATCAACGGCGGGAAAATTTCATGTTCGACTCCAAAATAAAGGTATTTTAGCAGTCCACCAGGATCCATAAGGCCGGTAAGAGGTAAATTGGCCAGAACGCAACCAAATCCGATAGGCAATAGGAGTAGAGGTTCAAATCCTTTTGCAATGGCCATGTAAAGCAGGATAAAACCTACAGCGATCATGACCACATTGCCCCAGGTTAGTGCGCTGAGTCCGGTGGTTTGAGCCAATAGGGCTAGACTATCAAGTATACTCATTTTTTCACTCCCCCGGTCCGATTCATGCCAAGTCTAAAAGCACATCACCTGTGTTTACCGATTGGCCTACGCTAACAAATATTTCGCTAACTGTTCCGTCACTGGGAGCCATAATTTCATTTTCCATCTTCATAGCTTCCAGGGTTAGCAATACATCACCTTTGCTAACAGCTTGTCCGGCAGCAACCTTTACAGACAATATGGTACCTGGCATGGGAGCACTTACGCTGCCAGCTCCTGCTGTAGGTTTGGCTGCAGGCTTGGGCTGTGGGGCCGGTGCGGGTTTAGAAGCAGGTGCTGCGGCTGGAGCCGGTTTAGCGGCAACCGGTGTCGGTGCGGCTACTTGGACTCCATCACCTTTTTCTTCTACTACAACCTCATATTGTTCACCGTTTACTGTGACTACGAATTTTCTCATGTTAGAGCGACCTCCTTATAAGTGAACTGGCAGATATGTTCTCGAAGCGTCCAGCAGTAGCCCAATTGTCTCCAGGGGACAAGCGGGAGATGGAGCTAACAAAGAGTTGGTTTGCACCTTGGTCGAGGTAAGCTGCTAAGGCAGCAGTGATGGCTACCACAATTTCTGGGGCAACACTAGTGTCGGCAGCTACAATATCTGGAGCAGCTTCTGGGGGCAAAGCAGCTTCAACCGAGGCTTCTGCCGTAGCCTCCTTGTCGTTTTTCTTAACCGATAACCACTTCATAAAATTGATAAGTAATGCCAGACCCCAAAGGACGGCAAAGACCATGATCATGGAGAGTATAGTCAGGGACCAGGCACTAATTTGGGGTTCCATTATCTACACCTACCCTCTTAAACAGGTATGTTACCATGTTTTTTCGCTGGACGGCTTTCACGCTTAGAAGATAGGACTTCTAAAGCACAGGCTAAACGTGGCCGAGTTTCTGCTGGGTCAATAACATCATCCAAATAACCTCGAGCAGCAGCAATATATGGATTGGCAAAGCGTTCGCGATAATCAGCAATCTTTTCTTGTCGCATAGCTTCCGGATCGGATGCCTCCGCTATTTCCTTACGGAAAATTATGTTAGCTGCACCCTCTGGTCCCATAACTGCAATTTCTGCTCCTGGCCATGCGAATACCTGATCGGCACCTAAGTCACGGCTACACATAGCTAGATAGGCACCGCCATAGGCCTTACGGACAATAAGAGTTATCTTAGGAACTGTAGCCTCAGAATACGCATACAGCATCTTGGCACCGTGACGGATGATACCGCCATATTCTTGATTGGTACCTGGCAAGAAACCGGGTACGTCAACGAAAGTAACAATGGGTATGTTGAAAGAATCGCAGAAACGAATGAAACGGGCAGCCTTATCTGAGGCATTGATATCCAGGCATCCTGCTAACACCCGTGGCTGATTGGCAATGATACCGATACTATACCCATTTAGACGGGCAAAGCCAGTAAGAATATTGGTGGCATAATGCTCTTGGGCTTCAAAAAATAGGCCGTCATCCACTACCCGCATGATGACATCTCGCATATCGTAGGCTTTGTTGGATTCAAGCGGTACTACTTCGCGAAGAGAAAGATCGACACGGGTCGGTGGATCTTCAGTTTCTTTACGAGCGGGAGCTTCTAGATTGTTATTAGGTAGATAAGACAACAATGTGCGTACTTGCTGGAAACACTCATCTTCGCTAGTAGCCATGTAGTGAGCTACACCGCTAACACGATTGTGAGTGGCAGCACCGCCAAGTTCTTCTGCAGACACTTCTTCCCCAGTCACAGCTTTTATTACCTGAGGACCGGTGATAAACATGTTTGCTCCTTGAACCATAAATACAAAGTCGGTGAGAGCAGGCGAGTAAACAGCGCCTCCGGCACATGGTCCCGTGATGATGGATATTTGTGGAACCACACCGGAAGAAATGGTATTGCGATAAAAGATCTGACCATACCCGGAAAGTGCGTCCACACCTTCTTGGATACGAGCTCCACCAGAGTCGTTAATTCCAATTAGCGGTGCTCCGGTTTTAAGTGCCAAGTCCATGACGTGAGTGATCTTCTTAGCGTGCATTTCGCCCAAAGATCCGCCCATGACGGTGAAATCCTGAGCAAAAATGCACGCTAAGAAGATCACTCACGTCATGGACTTGGCACTTAAAACCGGAGCACCGCTAATTGGAATTAACGACTCTGGTGGAGCTCGTAT
>DUNI01000089.1 GCA_012839445.1 Bacillota bacterium | reverse complement strand
GGCCTTTTTCATGAGATCTCCTTTCTCATGTCGCCCCTGTAAGTCCTTCCTTGTTGCTTTGCCTACTTAAATATTACACTCCCTCAAGGCACAGAGGAAGAAAGGCCAGAGTATCGTTCACATTACTACGCTAAAGTAAAACAGGCACTGGAAAAGGTGGGGGCTATACCACTAGAGCTTTTATAGCTTTTGGGATAAAAGGCGCTCCGGGTAATATTTTGCTGAACCACTATCCAAGGTTTTGATTTTGTCAGCTGGGTTTTTTGTTAGTGATCCACAAGCTACCAAAAAATCGCCGTATGCACGAATAGCAGACAGCCGTTGCCTATTACCGGCCGGAGCATATTTCTTAACATGGATGCAGAAAGATTGGTACTCTCTCACATCGTCCTCAGAAATAATACTAGGATCGGTTTTCCCTTTTTGTCCTTCCAGCCACTGCAAAAACGTTTTAACTCTACTAAGGTAAGATCGAACTGTATGCCGACTCTTACCCTGATGATAAAGTTCATATTCAAATAGTTCCATAGGATGTACCATATACGTTGCCTCCAAAGCTTAAATGATGTCTAAATCAGACCACTTAAAGCCTCTGCGATTTATTGCAGAGGCTTTAAGCGTTAGTAAAGTTATATTATTCCACTTGGAGCCCCTAGCATAAGAAGGAAATAAACTTCTCTACCAACTGCGGATCAAATTGAATTCCGGCATGGCGATTGAGCTCTGCCAACGCTTCTTTTTTAGTCATGATAGGCCTGTAGGGCCGATGGGTGGTCATGGCATCATAGGCATCGATAATAGACAGCAAACGGCTTTCCAGAGGTATTTCTTCTCCTACCAGCCCCAGAGGATAACCTTGGCCGTTCCACCATTCATGATGGGTAAGAATCCAATTCGCTATTGGTGTTAGCATAGGAACCGATTGGGCAATGCAAAACCCATATCGGCTGTGCTTTCTTACTACCTGCAACTCATATTGATTAAGGCGTCCTGGTTTATCAAGTATGCTTTCTGGCACCATTATTTTGCCGATATCATGAAACCGAGCCAGTAACCTTAGGGCGTTATAATTAATGTGCGGCAAATCTACTGCTTTTGCAAAATCCACTAACATTTGTGGTAGTATGCTTGAATGACCCAGCGGTACATTCTTAAGTTTGCCAAGGTCTATTTTATGACTGAGTTGTTTCATTTCTGATCTTAGCATGTCTTTTCGTGAGTTTCGCAAGACTGAAACTCAAGCTTTCTTAAAAGTCTGCTCAAGCTAATTAAAACTGTCATTTCCTCGCCTATTTTAGCTATACCTTCCACAAACTCTGATAAGACACCGGTCGTCTTAGGCGGTGGCTGTATTTTGTCGTCTGTCAATGATGCAACCTCGATTACTGCATCAACCACTATGCCAATCTTTTGCTGCTCCGCTTCCAGTACAATGATACGGGCATCATCGGTAACTTTACGTTCTACTACGCCTAGGCTCCCATGTAATTCGATCACGGTGACTATGTCTCCGCGCAGATCAATAACACCTTTTACATAAGGTGGAGCCATAGGTATTGTTGTTGGCGTCGTTTCTCTAATAATTTCTAGTACTTGTCTAATGTTTATGCCATAGTTTTCCGTACCAATGCGAAAGACTACAAACTGCTCATTCACAATTATCTCCCCTTGCTCCAACCTGCAGGTTGTATCCACATATGGAACCAGCTCCCCTGATAAATAAGATCTTTGATCAAAATACAGTGGAGCTGGTCTACATACAATGGGTCTTAAACCTTAAACTCGGCAGTAGCTGCACTTAGCTCTTCCGCCGTCTGGGCCAGAGCTTCAGCAGCAGAGGCAATTTCTTCCATGATGGCATTTTGCTCCTGGGCACTGGCAGTTAGCTCTTCGGTACCAGCAGCATTCTCTTCTGATACAGCAGCAATGGTTTCGATAGAATCTGTTATTCCCTTAATTTGCTCCTTCACCTGTTCAGATACTTGAGCTACATTACCGGCACTATTCTTCACTTGAACAACTGCTTCATAAATGCTATTCAAAGCGCTGTCGGTCTCCTTAATGGCGTCCACCTGGTTGCTTATAATTTCATTGGCAGCATTCATTTCATTCACTGTACCATCGGCACTGGCTTGGATCTTATCTAAAATCTGAGCGATTTCTTCCGTAGCCTTTCTTGCCCCTTCGGCTAACTTGCGCACTTCATCGGCTACTACGGCAAACCCATGTCCGTGTTCTCCTGCTCGCGCTGCTTCAATAGCTGCATTTAGTGCCAGTAGGTTCGTTTGTTCCGCAATGTTAGTAATAGTATCTAAAACGGTAGCTACGTCTTTTGCTTGTTCAGCCATACTATTTACTGCCTCAGCTACCTTCACCCCAGAAGCAGAGTTTTCTCTTGTCCGGTCAACAAGGTTTCTCATTGCCTTCTGGCCTTGGTTGGCCAAAAGCTCTAGTTCCTCGGCTGCTAAAGTTAGATTTGTAGTTTCCTGACTGGCTTCATCTGCTTCCCGGTTAACCTGAGCTGCCATTTCTACGGCACTTTGGGCAGACATAGCTTGCTCATTAGCACCTTCAGCAATCTCTTGTAAGGTATTGGTTACTTGTTCTAATGCCTGCTGTGTTTGCTCTGAAGATGCGCTCAATTCCTGCGACGATCCTGTCAGTTCCTCTGTAATACCTACTATGT
>DUNI01000088.1 GCA_012839445.1 Bacillota bacterium | reverse complement strand
GCCTGGCCGATCACATGCGACGTGAAGACATCTACTTCATCCAAGTCCTTACAGTTCTAAAGAACGCAATGACGCACTCACCGGAATAACGATAACTTTGATATCTTTTACCAGCCCCAACTTTGCGGCCGAATATAACTTTTTTCCCGCCCTGGCCCTGCCCAAGATATCAAAAAGGGGGGCCTCCAAAGAGGCTCCCAAACAACTTCTAATATCCCTCCTAGGTACCTAACACCATCTTATTAATCTAATTGGACAACAGAAATATTTATAATATTCCATAGCATGAAAGTCGTATCCTTTACTTCATCCCACGAAATATCATCAGCATAACTGTATTTTTTCTGATACCTAAGCCAATGGTTATATAAGATATTACTTGAGAAAATTTCTTCAAGAATAACCTCTCCATCAGCTAAAACATTAATTGAACCTCTTTTTCCACATGTTGCAGTAACAGCCTCGGTCAATAAATCTCTATCAATATTATGACCTTGCACCTTTAATAGAATATAAATATCATAAAAATCCCTCATCCTTGTATTTGCAATACCTCTTGAAATAATTGTCTCGAGTTTCTCAGCTATAACTGTCTCGATATTGTATGCAAGAACATCAATGCTTCTATCCTCGAATAATAAGTCAAAAGTATAAATAACTTCTTTCGGTGTGATTTGATCGCCTGTGGTAATATCCACCTTCAATGGTATTCTAGCATTATCCATCCTCGCCTCTAGTGATACTCTAAACCCATTATATTCATCATCAGCTCGTATCTCTCTTATTCTTTTAAGCTCCATTTCTACTCTATCATCTAGCTGTACCGACAAAATACTATCAAATGCACTTTTAATAGATTCCTTTGTTACTGGATAAGACCTAATGGTTGCATCCATGTCTATTGTTGATCTTATATCTACGCCAACTAAGGCAGCTATTAACATACCGCCTTTTAGAATAAATTTATCTTTGAAATCAGAGAGGGATATTCTTTCAAGAAGCCTTTCCAGCATATAGTTTCTTAAAAGAATTTGTGCGTTTATGTTCTCCTCTTTAGCCATGTTTTTTATTAAATCTTTTAATTGATTTAAGTTTTTCATAGTAATATCTCCACATAGTTCCTCAATATGTTTTGGATATTTATTTGTTTGGCATATCTTAATAGTAACGGAATGTTCTTGTCCTTATTATCTAGGTATCTTTTAATACCCTCATTTAGAATCGAAATATCCATGTTTTTACGGTTACGGACAATATCACAAATAGTTCTTTCCTTATCATACACCTTAATTGGTCTTCCAAAACTCGTACTTAATTCATCAACCCCCAAATCATGAAGCCCTCTCTTTATAGAATATACTTTAACTCCAGCTTCTCTTAATCTGGAGCCGTTATATCCTGCTGGAATCGTAACAGAATACTCAAGAGGATCTCTATCTGTTAAATCATGCAGATACAAAGCTGTCTCGTGCGAGAAAATAGCTCTACTGCTTGTTGCCTGCAATATATACATTTCATCTTCAAAAGCATCCGGTGATAGATAAACACCATGAGCAACTCGTTCTATTATACCTTCCTTTATAAAAAGCGATAGATATTGGCGTGGAATTCCAAGTTTCACTACATCTCTTGTGAGTATTAAGCCTTGGTTTTTATCGATTAGTCTCATAAGACTGGCCCTATAATCCATACGTTCCCACCCACCTTTTTTACTTTCATGCTCTTATTGTAATCCAAGGCAGCACAAAAGTAAATCATTTTGGGCAAAATTTTGCATTTATAATATCCCTAGGCCTTCATTGTAATATTCCGTTTACTATTACCATCCATTCCTGTCCCAGCTGCCCACTCACCTGTCCCTCTGTTCTTGTCTCTTGTCTTCTTCTAAGAAACTGCAGTGCCGGTAAACATATGTCGGTAAGCAAGAACAGCTATAACAAGATACACCACCGTTTTCGGAATCATGAGCAGACCTATGAGCGGATTTATGTGGTAAAACAAAATCACCGGGGTGTAACAGGCATATGAAACCAAAATTAAGAGAGCAACATTTTTCATAAACCGGTCTCGGTTGGCTGTGCTGTCAATCCACATAAGTATTACAACCCCTATCCCCTGTATCAACAAAGGCAAGTTGCGATACAATACCCAATCCCGCGGCGGATTGATAGCACTCCAATCGTTAGCCGGATGCAGCAATATCAACAAACGAACTGCAGCCATGGCCATAAGAAATCGGCCGAACCAACCGTATGGCTTATGATAACGCGCCTTCCAGATAAAAAGCATGATTACATAAAAGACAGTAACCGTAACAGAAGTCATAAATGCACCCACACCTATTAGCAACGCATTCTTTTCCAGTCCGCCCAAAGCATAGGCCAGAACCCTAAGCCCCACATGCCCTGTATCACCCAACGCCAGCAATCCGAAAGCCCACATAAAAAGTTGCCCCACTTGACGACTCCCCGGCGCCAAAGCATCTTGCCGCCTGTACATGGTAACTACCAAGCCCCATACCAGAATCAAGTACACAATGTTAAAAATAACTTCTATCCACGTTCTCATACCCTCGGTCATGTTACTTCCCCCTGTGATCTATATCCCTCTCAACGTTGCAGAACAGCACACCTTACCTTCCAAATACAATTCCCTATTAGATCGCACTTATACTACTACAATCAAGACTAACATAATCAATCGTAACTACCCACGCTAAGAAGTCGGGCCTTACATCATATCGACACATGTTGTTACACCATACACCTCCTATTAATAAGCAAAACCAATTAGATACATCTGTGGAGGGCGGTTTCTGTGCCCCCGTTCCCCGTGGTACGGATGCCGGGCAGCCACAGAGGGCTGCCCCTACATGAAGGCTTTTATTATATGGGTAAACCCCTGGGGTTAACCGTAGGGGACGGCCTCCGTGCCGTCCCGTTCCCCATAGCCCAGGATACCGGGCAGACACTGAGGCCTGTCCCTATACCAAACCCGTAACACCATGAGTAGGCCGGTAGGGGAAGCTGACCCCTGCCAGGGCCATTCCTCAAAGCGGCCTGTTCCTGCATATTGACGTTTTCTCGTCAAAGCGGTAAAATAAAGATGCTGTTATTCAAAATATTCCTTAACCAGAGGCCTAGCTGATGGAAAGGGAACAAAACCTAACCAATCAATCCTGCGCACAGGGGTTTCCTGAGTGCAAGGGAGAGGAGGATGGCTATGAATATGCTGACCCCAGTTGTATTTTGCCCTTAAGGCGTGAGTACACTGGGGCTTTTTGTGTCTGAAGGCACCTGGGACCGTTTTTTAGTATTCTGACCAAAAAAGGAGGCTTTCTCATGTTATCTGCTACTGCTCGCACCTGGCGAGAAGATCGGCTGGAGAAGATTTTAGCTCACGAAGCCCAAGAAAAACGTCGGGACTTTATTGATGATAATAAAATTAACAGCGTCCTAGAAGAAACTAAAAACCCAGCACCGGAGAAAATACGTAACATTTTGGCCAAAGCCAAAACCTGTGTTGGTCTCACCCCAAAAGAAGCAGCCGTTTTGTTAAATACCACCCAGTCCGAATTATGGGAAGAGATTTACGCTGTGGCCCACCATATCAAGCAAGAGATTTACGGTAACCGCATCGTGCTGTTTGCACCTCTTTATATCTCTAGCGCCTGTGTTAACAACTGTGTCTACTGCGGCTTTCGCGAATCTAATACCGATGTAAAAGAAGAAAGGCTAACCATGGAGCAACTGGAAAAAGAAGTCCAAGCCCTGGTATCCAAAGGGCATAAGCGCCTAATAGTAGTCTATGGCGAGCACCCGGACAGCGATGTGGATTTTATGTGCCAAAGCATTGAGAAAATCTACGCCACCAAAAACGGGCGCGGTGAAATCCGCCGGGTTAATGTCAACGCCGCCCCTCTTTTTGTAGACGAATACCGCCAACTAAAAGAAGTAGGCATCGGAACTTTCCAGGTATTCCAAGAAACCTACCACCACGCCACCTACGACCGTATGCATCCGCGCAATACATTAAAGAACTCTTTCACTTGGCGCCTATTCTCCTTGCACCGAGCCCAAGAAGCCGGTATCGACGATGTAGCCATCGGTGCCCTGTTCGGCCTTTATGATTGGCGCTTTGAAGTCCTCGGCCTTTTGTATCACGCCTATGATCTAGAACGCGAATTCGGCGTCGGCCCCCACACCATCTCCTTCCCCCGGCTACAACCGGCCGAGAACACACCTTATGCCACCAATTCGTCCTATCTCGTGTCCGATGAAAATCTAAAGCAGCTGGTAGCTGTTCTGCGTTGTGCCGTACCTTATACCGGCTTGATCCTCACCGCCCGCGAACGCCCCGAAGTACGCCGGGAAGTTATCCCAGTAGGTATTTCCCAGATAGACGCCGGCTCACGCATCGCCATTGGCGGCTACGAACAAATGGAGCAAGAGCATCTCCCAGTTGGAATTGCTCGCGGTCGGGAATGTGCTCTTGCTCCATTTGTTCGTAGCCGCCAATGGCGATGCGTGAGCCGGCGTC
>DUNI01000007.1 GCA_012839445.1 Bacillota bacterium | reverse complement strand
TGTGGCCGTCCTGCGTGAAGGCACGATAGCCGATAAGGCCGGCCACGAGACCTTCGCTGCCTTTAATGAAAAATGTGGCCGGCCTTATTGGGTATCGTGCCTTCACGCAGGACGGCCACACCTCAAAAGCGGCTATAGGATTGGTTGTAGGTGGATTCCTGATGGTGTTAGGCTATTTTGTGGTGGAAATATTTCTTTACGGTCTACCTGCAGCTATAGCTGAATTGCCCGGCAATTTATTACAAGCCGTAGGTAGTGTGATTATTGCATTGCCGCTGTCACTGGCTCTTAAACGTATCGACCTGTAATAGTAGTTACCGTTTCGCTGACCCGCTTCTGTTTGCATAAACTAACCGGGAAATCTCACCTATAGCTAGAAAACCAGGATCTTCACTGGCCCCTACATCCTTGGTCATTACCGATAATATGTAGGGTCTTTCCGGCAAAAAGACTATACCTACATCGGTAGCCACAGCAGGTAAAGCGCCAACTTTGTGACCCACCTTCACCTCCGACGGCAAATAAGCCGGCAACCCGTCTTTGTAGATGGAATGTACCAGATCATCGATAAGAATCCATCCAATATCGGGATTGTCATGGGCAAAATCTAGAGCCGCCCGTACATATAAAGCTAAGTCCTCGGCCGTAGAGTAGTTTTTCCCTTCCGGAAATACCGTCTTACCCCCCAGATTCTTCATAAACGCTGCAATATTGTCTTTGCCCAATCGTCGGTAAAGCATTTTCCAGGCTACATTATCACTTTCCCGAATAAGCTTTCGAGCTAATTCGCCTAAGGTAAAAGTATCACCTGGAGCTGCATTCCAGCGAATCGTACCGGCCCCACCTGACCAATCAATATCCGGATTATAAGCCATGGGCTCTTCTAAGCTAATTTCCTTGTCCGCTGCTTTGCGGTATAAATAAAGTGCCACCGGTATCTTGATGGAACTGGCCGCCGGCAGCGGCTCTTTTTCGTTAATGCCGAAATGTCCACCGGTACTTAGATCCCAAAAATAAACCCCGAAACTTCCCGGTTGGGACTTAATAAATTCGTCCAGTTCTCCCTTCAGCCCAGTGTAGTTCTCGTGAGCTAAGCGAAAAGAGGTGGGCGGAAACACTTTCGGTTTATAATACGGTTGCTGATTACGAGGAGTCCTCGCAATTAGCACCAGCAAAATTGCACATAGCCCTGCAATTGCATATCCGAGTACACCGCCCTTTTTCCAAAAACCCTGTCTATTACGCATAGGCCACCAGCCCTCCCTGTGTTAAGAGTGTCCGCTCCAGTGGCAAACTATGCGTATCATAAAAACAGCCAGTTACTTTTTACTTATACTCTTTAGCCTCTTCTTGGCCACGCAATACCCTAAGGGCTCCTTGGGCCAAAGCTGGTAGTTCTTCCTCGCCTGGCACGATCACAATAGGTGCTATAAACTCGACCAGTTTGGCAATGTCTTTGGTCACGCGCTTTGAATTTGCTACTCCTCCGGTTAGGATGATGCGATCCAATTTCCCTTCGGCTACTGTAGCCATCGCACCAATGGCCTTGGCCACTTGATAAGCCATGGCATGAAGTACTAACTCGGCTGTGGCGTCACCATCCTCTGCGCGCCGTTCAGCTTCTCTAAGATCTTTGGTACCCAAATAAGCGTAGAGTCCTGACTCTCTAATGAGCATTGATTGTAACTGCTCTAAACTCCAGCCTGATTGAAACTGTGCCCAGACAAAAGGCACCAATTGGGTAACAGGCAAATCGCCGCCCCGTTCAATAGAAAACGGTCCTTCATCGTTGGGGTTAGTGGTATCCACCATGCGTCCGTCAATATGAACACTAACTGAAAAGCCACTGCCCAAATGAGCAACCACCAGTCTTAAATCTCGGTATGGGCGGCCTAAGTCTTGGGCCACTTTGTGGGCCACCGCTTTCATGTTCAGCGCATGCGCCCGGCTCTGGCGTTCCAGCGCGGGATGGCCTGAAATCCGAGCCACGTCTTCATACTCATCCACCACTACTGGATCAACAATAAACGCCGGAATATCGAGATCCTGTGCCAGGTGGTAGGCAATAACAGCGCCTAAATTAGACGCATGATCCGCTGCCGGCCGATGAAGAAGGTCGTCTACCATCTGCTCGTTTACACGGAATGTGCCACCTGGCAGTGGTTTGAGTAATCCGCCTCGACCAACCACAGCTGACAAGGACTGCAAGCTGATGCCGGCCTCCGCTAAAGCTGCCTTAACCAGATCCAGCCGATACTCATACTGGTCGGTGGCTTTCTTAAACCCTTGTAAGCTCTCAGCTTGGTGCTCTACTTTTTTCTCGAGAACACACTTGTCCTCATCAAAAACTGCTATTTTTGTCGTGGTAGATCCAGGGTTAATGGCCAAAATACGAAACTCTTGTGGCAACAGTGCCCACTCCTTCCTTACTGCTATGATATTTTTCCTTCCGTCCTACTAAATTCTAAATTCGCCATTGGTAGACAATTTCCTGCTAAAAGCAACGCCGACCGACCTTGGTAGGCGTAATTGGAACCGACGGTTCCCTAAGATACTCCTCAACCAAACGAGCAGCCACCGCTTGGAGGAACAACGTCTGTGCTCTGTCCACCAGTAACTAAGCCCAAGCCATAAACTTCACGTAAGTTATCACTTTTGCATTGTGGACAACGAACCTCTTTCTTCTGGCTGTACGGAATCATAACAGTAAACCTTTCCTGACAATGACGACAAATAAATTCATAACTCGGCATATCCATCACCTCATTTACTATTTCAACTATACTGGTTTCAATTATACTACTTGCGGGCTTCGCTGTCAAAAACAAAAACCCGGGGCAACCCGGGCTTAGCCATAACCACTCTAATAGCGTCGACGTACATATACCACCTTACTCCGCGTTAACAATAAGAACAGTGCTGTGGCCGCCACCACGTTCACAGCAGCCGTGGCAATGAGCCGAGCCAGCGAACCTGTAACCAAAGGCAGTCCGCCCAAGGGCCAACACAATGCTGCAGCCGCCACTCCAGCCAAAAACGTGGTGGTAATGAGAGCCAGCAGCGGACCTCCACGCTCATAAGCTAAACGTAGACATGTAGCCCACAAGGCCGCCTGAACGGCACCGTACACATGTACCAACGGTCCCAATGGGAAACCAGCCACCAACGCTGCCAACAAAGTTCCCAGACCACCTACTAACGCACCCTCTACCCAACTAAAACTTAAGGCAGCAAAATAAGCAGGAGCATCGGCCAATGTTAATACTCCAAAAGGACTGCCCACCCTCGCCATTGCCCCTAACGCAGAAAGGACAATAAAAACAATTACCCGGGCCACTTGCTGCAAATTACGCGTATCGGCAAAGCTCCGTGGCAACCGTGCTCGAACCCGCGGAAGTTCCACCCCCCACACCTCCCTTAAAATGCCTTCTTTAGAATTCCTATTCTTTGTCTAAGAAAGCTAGACCAGAAGGTGTCTGGGAATATTAACCATGGGGTCCAAAAAGCACCTAGGATTAGGCCCTAGGTGCTTTTTCTGGTTTAACTAGTATTGTCCACCGGCAGCAAAAGCTTTTAGGTTGGCTTCAATAGTTTTTGGAGGCACATTCTCACGAATTATCTTTTGCCAAATTTCTTCTTCGATATCCATGTGCTTTGCTAATGCCCCGAGTAAAACTACGTTTTGAGTTCGAATGTTGCCCACTTCTTCTGCTGCTACTTTAGAGGCATCAAGAGTGATGAGTTCTTTCGCTTTTTCACGAAGAATATCCAAGGCGTTATACGGATACTCGGCCTTACCCAGTAAGACCGGTGCCGGAAGTAGGGCTAAGTCGTTGACTACGATGGTGCCGTCCGGCTTTAAATACGGTAGCCAGCGCAATGCCTCCAGCTTCTCAAAGGAAAGAATGATATCAGCAGTGCCCTTTTCCACCAGAGGCGAATATACTTTTTCGCCATAGCGGACAAATGTAACCACACTACCACCGCGCTGTGACATGCCATGGACTTCCGACATCTTAACATCATAACCGGCCTCTTGCAAAACACCGGAAAGGATCCGTGCTGCCAGGATGGTACCTTGACCACCCACACCAACCAAAAGTACATTGGTCACCTTAGCCACGGACCTCACCCCCTACCTTAGCAATGGCATCGAACGGGCATACCTGAGCACAGACAGTGCAACCTGTGCAGGCATTGACGTCTATAGTCACGCTCTTGTCTGGGTGGTGCACCAGCGCCGGGCAACCAATTCTGAGACAACTGTGGCATTTGGTGCATGTTTCCTGGTCTATCTCAAGAGGTGGTAATTTTTCTTGACCCTTTAGGAGCGCACATGCCCGCCGGAAAACAACCACCGACGGTCCATCAAAGTCCAGTGCATGGCGGATAGCCTTCTCTACTGCTTCCAGATCATAGGAATCCACTACAGCCACGTCTTTAACGCCCATACTGCGCGCTACGTCTTCTATCTTGATCTCCTCGGTAGCCTCGCCTTTGGCAGTGATTCCTGTGCCTGGATGTGGCTGGTGACCAGTCATGGCGGTGGTACGATTGTCCAGCACAAGTACCACGCCGGCACCTTTGTTAAATACCATGTCTGCAAGCCCAGTCATGCCACCATGGAAGAAGGTGGAGTCGCCGATAATACCTACTGCTTTCTTGTTGTCACCTAACCAGGCGCTGGCCTTTTGGAAGCCATGAGACATCCCGATACTGGCCCCCATGCAAACTGTAGTATCAACAGCTTCCAACGGTGGCGCTACACCCAAACCATAACAACCTATGTCGCCCATTGCAGTAAGGCCCAGTTTTTTGACCACATGAAATATTGGTCGATGTGGGCAGCCGGCACATAGAACCGGCGGACGAGGTGTAACAGGCACATCTAGCTTTTCTTCTTCGGCCACTTTCTCGCCTAAAATTTTCTCACGTAAAATTTCAGCTGATAACTCAAACATGTTAGGAATAACTTCTTTTCCAATAACCTCAATACCTAAAGCCCTGATTTGTGTTTCCAGATAGGGATCTAACTCTTCGATAACATAAATTTTCTTTACTTTAGATGCAAACTCACGGATCATCTTTTCCGGTAAGGGCCAAGTAAACGCCAGCTTTAGGTACGAAACCTCATCGCCAAAGACTTCCTTGGCATACTGGTAACTAATACCGGAAGTAATAATCCCTACATCTTTTGGTCCCCATTCAATGCGGTTATACGGGAATGTCTCGCTAAATTCCTTGAGGCGCGCCGTCCGCTCCTCCACAACCAAACGCCTCTGCCGAGCAAAAGCCGGCACCATACAATACTTAGGCGAATTCTTTTTGTACTCACGACGCGGTGGTTCTTGCCGCTTTTGACACTCCACCAACCCTTTACCATGAGCGATACGAGTGGTTATTCGCATGAGCACCGGTGTGTCAAATTCCTCGCTAATCTTGAACCCTTCGCCCACCAAGTCTTTCGCCTCTTGACTATCGGCAGGTTCCAGCATAGGTATTTTGGCGAAAGGAGCCACATTTCTGTTGTCCTGCTCATTTTGCGAACTGTGCATGGTTGGGTCATCAGCCGAAACTAACACCAATCCCCCGTTTACTCCTGTATAGGCGGCAGTAAAGAGGGGGTCTGCAGCCACGTTTACACCCACATGCTTCATGGCCACAACTACACGGGATCCGGCCAACGACGCGCCTAGACCCACTTCTAGAGCCACTTTTTCATTTGTAGACCACTCAGCATAAACTTCTTTGTACGGAATAAGGTTTTCGATTATTTCCGTACTAGGCGTACCCGGGTATGCCGCTGCAAAAGTGGCTCCGTACTCGTAGGCACCGCGGGCAATAGCCTCGTCCCCAGATAGGAACAATTTCACGCTTTTCTTCCCCCTTTTGGCAGAATAATCTGCTATAACCACCGTCCTACCATTCTTCTAAATATAAATTCGACTTCCAATGTACATATTCCTCTAAATTTATCAAAATTGGTCAACTATAGAATTATTTCTTATTGCTGGCTGCAACCACACCTAAAGCAATGGACTGCAGCTTAGTCTCGTGAGGATCAGCTCTTGATACCAACACCACCGGGGCCTTGGTTCCTACAATTATACCAGCCGACTTGCCGGCTCCAAAGTAGGTCATAGCCTTACCAAGTAGGTTTCCTGCTTCGATATTAGGCACTAACAATATATCAGCCTGTCCGGCTACAGGGCCCACAATTCCTTTATGAGCTGCTGCTTCTGCATTGATAGCATTATCCAGCGCTAGCGGACCGTCGATTATGCAACCTTTTATCTGACCCCTAGCCCCCATTTGGGTCAAGGCAGCTGCATCCATAGTAGCAGGCATGTCTGGGTTAACCACCTCTACCGCCGACAATGCCGCCACCTTGGGCTCAGTAATGCCAATTGCCTGGGCCACTTCAACGGCATTGTTTACAATATCGGCTTTCTGCTTTAGATCCGGAAACATGTTCATACCACCATCGGTAAGAAAAAAGAGGCGGTCATAGCCAGGCAACTCATAAATCATTACATGGCTTAGGATTCTCCCGGTACGCAAACCAATCTCCTTGTCCAGCACAGCCCTTAGAATACTGGCTGTAGACATAAGTCCTTTCATTAAGAGGTGTGCCTCACCGGAACTCACCAGTTTCACTGCTCGCCGAGCACAATCCACTGTTTCCGGTTCGTGGTAAATGCGTACCTCAGTTAAATCAAAGTCAATCTTAGTTGCCAACTCACGAATTTGCTGTTCGTCTCCGACCAGGTGAGGGGTGGCAATCCCTAACTCCCGTGCTTCCTTAACTGCCAATAGGACTTCCTCATCGGCTGCTGCTGCCACCGAAAGATGCAGCGGCCCGTATTCCCTGGCCTTCGTCACTATTTCAGCCAGGCTTCTGATCACTCTTTCTTGCCCCCTTCTTCGCTTTTCGCAAATATGCCCTTTTCTGAACACCGTGGGCACTTTTGTGGTTTGCAACGGCCCTCTTTTTCAAAGCCACACTTACTGCATTTCCACATTGCCATCGATGCCACCTCCTTGAGCAGTTATTTCTACATTTGATAACAGTTTTCCTTCAAGTCGGTTTTTGCAACTTGTCATAACCCACAAATATTCTTAACTAAAAAGTACTAGGGCCACCTTACGGCAGCCCTAGCGCCATCACTTAGTTATTCTTGGTCGGCCAATGTCCGCTCGGCTCGCTCAATGGCTAATCGCACCATGTTCCCGCAATCGCGAGAAGTTACACCGCCAAAGCCTTCCCGGCGAACAATATCCGCCACTCCCAATTCCTCGGCTAACTCGTACTTCAGCTTATCGGACATTACGCTCCGACGCCTTCTCGCCATTAGCCTCACTCCTTATGGCATCTAAGCAATGGCATTATATTTTACCCAGCTTAACTGTTAACTAAAACAAATATCGCCGACAAAAGTTTGGAAATGGCCGGTCGCGGTCCTGGATTAGGTCGCTGTTTTCCGCTATGGCTTTCAATGTAATAATTGTCTTTATAAATTAGCTCAGAAATAGGAACAATTTCATAACCGTCACTGTGCAATTTTTCAATTATAGTTGGTAAAGCCGCCGGCGTATGCTCAGCATTGTTGTGAAAAAGAACTATAGATCCAGGCTGAACCTTCGCTAATACCCGCTGGCTAATTTCGTCGGCTGTGAGATTCTGCCAATCAAGGGAATCTACATCCCATTGAATGGCGAACATACCTAAATTCTGAACAACAGCTAGTACCGTGTTGTTATACTCTCCAAACGGTGGCCGAAATAACAATGGCTCTTGCCCTGTCAGCTCCCAAATGCGCGCGTTAGTGTCTTGTAGCTCGTGTGTAATTTCTTCCGGGGTTAAAGAGTTCAGATGGGGATGAGTAGCCGAGTGATTACCTATTTCATGGCCGGCAATGGCAATTTGTTTGGTCGCTTCAGGGTACTTTTCCATCCAAAAATCCACCAGGAAAAATGTAGTCTTAACGTCATGCTTTTCAAGAATTTCTAGCAATTGTGCTGTCTTGTCGGCACCCCAAGCAGCATCAAAGCTAATGGCAATTTTTCTGGCCGCTGTCTCTACAGAATAAATAGGTACCAGGCGGTCCGACGGCGCTATCACCGCCAACAACCCTACCGACTCATAAATTCCTAAGCCAAGTGCCAATACTAGTATAATCGTTGCGGCCACAACCTTAGGCCAGGGAAAATACAGCACCTTCATCGTCCGCCCCTCCTCTCGCTACATATTATGTTAGTCGAGCCTAAAGAGAACCAAGACCACTCCCAAAACGAGGAGTGGTCTTTCTTGATATGGAGCGGAACGATAATTCCTGACAGCTAAGCTCGGGCTGCTTTTCCACTGGGAAGACAGATATCGATAAGATCTGTCATGCGGTGAAGGACAAAATCTGGTTTTTCGGCCAACAAAAGCTTGCGGGGAGCCACGCTCCAGCCAACCGCAGCCGTATACGTTCCCGCCGCCCGGGCACAAGCCAGATCCAAAGTACTGTCTCCTACCATAACTGTGTGGTCAGGTTGCTCACCTAAGAGTTCCAGTGCCTTTAATACCGGAGCCGGATGAGGCTTATGCTCCGTGGTATCTTCCGGTGTCACTATTACCTGCATATATGCATCCAGGCCAAATAACCTAAGCCCTCTTAAGGCCAGCTGGCGACGTTTCCCTGTAACCACTCCTAAGATAACACCTGCAGATTTGAGTTGGGACAAAGTCTCCTTAACTCCAGGTATAAGCTTAGTGGTGGTATCGTGTCGCGATTCGTTATATTCTCGGTATGTTTGCAGCATGTCGGCTGCTTTATCGAAACAATATTCCTCCAGTATATCTGCCAACGGGCGTCCAAAAGTAAGGATTATCTCTGCAGCCGGGACATCTATGCCGATGTGTCGTTTGAGTGTGTACTGAAACGAATCGATAATAAGTTGGTTGGTATCAATAAGCGTGCCATCTAAATCAAATAATACGCAGTTAATATTGCCCATTGGTATCATCTCTCCTTATGTACTGTCACAAAGCCACCTTATCTTAGCATAAACTGAACATAAAAATAAAGACCAACTCGTTGAACGCCTCTATTATATCAAGAATCAACTGAACTATTTTTTGAAAGGATAAGTTATCTTTTCTGTAACCAACTGGTTAAACAAATATGTTATTATAAAAATGATTAGGGGACAAGTTCCGACAAGAGTTCGAATGGGAGAGGTTACAATGTTACCCCAACAAGAAAGACATCATAAAACTATTACCTTGCTAGGAATATTCTTTATCGTTTTTTTCCTCTGTTCTTGGACATTAGCTGCCAGCATTGTAGAAAGTCGGACTGTTCCTGAAACTGGTGCACCTCAACAGGTACTGCCGGAGACAGCAAATCCGAAAGTCTCTCCCACAGAGCCTGAACCAGAGCCAGAATCATCAGCTGATTCAGTGGGGCAGCCACCTGTATCAACAGAAGTACCCAACTCATCTCTTCCCACTGAACCACCGGCTTCAATGACCCAAGCTGAACTACTGGAAAAAGCCTTCCTGCCCCAGCCTTTCTCGTTAGAGGTGCTGCGCGGCAAAAATGATTCAGATAACAAACGAATTGCCATCACTTTTGACGATGGCCCACATACGGACTTGACAGTCAAGTATCTTACCATACTTAGGGAGAAAAGGGTTCCGGCTACCTTCTTTTTCGTCGGCCAACTGGCTGAAAAAAATACCGACCTGGTGCGCACTGTGGTAGCCGAAGGCCATGACATAGGCACTCACTCCCACACACATAAAAAGCTAACTTGTCTTAAAGAGCCCCAAATCAAACAAGATCTTATCAACTCAGCCACAACAATCTGCAATATTACCCAGCAGCCGGTTGCTTACTTTCGTCCTCCCTATGGTGCTACCAATAGTAAAGTGAGCGGTATTGCCCATGAATTAGGACAAACAGTCATCACCTGGAATGTTGATCCACGGGACTGGGATACAACAAACCCTCAGCAAATTATAGCTCAAGTGCTCAAGCAAGTGCGACCCGGTTCCATTATCTTGCTGCACGAAGGAAAAGCCCAGACCCTACAAGCTTTGCCAGTAATCATCGACCGCCTACGGGAACAAGGATATGAGTTTGTAACTATCTCTGACTTATTTGGGTTTAGGCCCCATCAACAAGCCGTTCCCGCCACTGCCGGCACCGACGAGTCAGCCAACGATCCTGTGTCCCCCATATCAATACCGGACAATAATAACACCGCCCCAGCTACAGCACCTACAACAACATCTACGCCTGATACCTCTGATAAGGTAGAATCAGCCGTGCCAGGAAACACTCACTCATCGTCAGCTCAGCCCACAATAGAACTGTCCACAGTCCCCTCCGCAACGAACTAAAATCATCAATATGAATACGTATATACAGGAGCTATACCCAAAGGTAGCTCCTTTTTTATCCTCTTACAAAACTTCTAAAGTATACCCGACTAAACTGTAAGTACAAACAAGAAATAAGTCCTGTCTATACGTTATACGGTATAATAAAAGAGAACCTTTGAATTAAAAAACCACATCTGAAGGCAGGTGCTACTATGGATAAGCCCCATATTCTTCATGTAGACATGAATGCGTTTTTTGCTGCCTGCCACCAAGCCCAAGACCCTTCCCTCAAGGGTAAACCTATATTGGTAAGCGGTGATCCTTCCTCTCGGCGTGGTATTGTTCTTACAGCTTCTTACGAAGCACGTGCCTATAATGTAAAAACCGCTATGCCCACCGGTCAGGCCCTGAGCCTTTGCCCGCAGGCGCTGATAATCAAACCCGATTTTCAGCTTTACTCTTTCTATTCACAGCAAGTAATGATCATCTTGAGCTCCTATACTCCGCTAGTAGAACAATATTCTATTGATGAAGCGTGGCTCGACGTGGCCGGCTGTGAAAGGTTGTTCGGTCCATCAGGGGAAATTGCCCGAAGAATCAAGCAACATATCAAAGACGAACTTGACCTTACTTGTTCCATCGGCGTCGCTCCCACTAAAATCCTGGCCAAAATGGCCTCTGATCTGAAAAAGCCTGACGGTTTGGTTGTCATAACTAAAGATAACATTACTAGCCGCATCTGGCCACTACCAGTAGACAGTCTGTTTGGTGTAGGACCACAAACAGCGGCTAGCCTGAGAAACCTAGGTATCACCACTATTGGTGATCTTGCCCGGTTTCCAGCAGAAACCCTTAAGCGGCGTTTTGGTACATACGGGCCCTACCTGGTTAAGCTAGCTCAAGGCGAAGATGATAGTCCTGTTAATCCAGATAGCGACACGGTAAAATCAGTAGGCAATTCTATTACCCTACCCCAAGATGCCGAAACAAGGGACGAAATTGAAACTATTTTGTTGGCCTTGGCCGAAGAAGTAGGTACTCGTCTACGGCGCCGCGATCTAAAAGGTAACACCGTCACCGTAAGCCTTAAGACCCCGGACTTCAAACTCATAACTCGCTCACGCACCTATCCTACTGCCACAAATCTTACCGAAACCATATACAACCGAGCCTGCGAAATTTATCGCCAACATCTGGCCGGACAGCGAGCACGGCTGGTAGGTGTTACAGTCAGTAATATTACCACCCCTACCAACGGTACTCAGCTAAACTTGTTTTCAGCCGAACAAGATGAAAAACGCGTTCGCCTAGCCCAAACCGTGGACAAAGTGCGAACGCGATTCGGAGACAATTCCCTTGTTAGGGCACGACTATTGCGCGGACCACATCTACCCAAAAAAGACAAGTAGATCTACTCCGCCACCAGCTGATCCACCAACTCCTTGAACTCTGCTGGAGAATCCTTATCCCAACCCAGTTTCGTCTCCCGCACCACACCATTTTTGTCTACAAAGAAACTCACCGGCAATCCCTCTACATCATAATCCCAGAATATTTCCAACTCCTGGTCCCACACTACATTAGCCGCTACCGGGTAACGTTCAAAGAAAGCTCGTAACTCTCGCTCTCTCCCGGCAATAACGAAATAGAAATCCAGCCCTTGTTCCTTGAACCCTTCCAGCTCAGGCTGCAACTGCAGCACCTCTTGCACACAGGCGCCTCACCCCGGCGAAAAAAAGCTAATTATAGCCGGCCTAGCAGACTGGCCTGGTTCAAACTTCACCTCTTCACCAACAAGAAAATCAGTTCCTGCAAAAGCCACAGCATTAGAACCGCCAGATTCCGAGGAATCAATGGATTTCTCCGGCAATTCCCCTTGACTTGGAGCCGGCTCTGTGTCAACTACCGACGGCGTATCCGCTTTCGGTGACGAACTACAACCGTTTAGGCTCAAGGCTAGAACCAACAATACAGTCATTATTACATAACCATGGGGTTTCCTCACTTGGTCCACACTCCCATACGATACTTTTGTTTCCATTTTGACACTGAGTACTATGTCATCTTTGCACCCTTATCCAACATCGGAGGGACGTGTAACAACCGCTTTTTCCCTTGTGCTTTGGCCAAACGTCAAAGCAGCAGCGGGACACGCCTTTATACATTCAAGACAACGCACGCATGGATTAGCTCCGTACAAAGATCCTAATACTACCGCTTGCGTGCGTTGTCTTGAATGTATAAAGGCGTGTCCCGCTGCTGCTTTGACGTTTGGCCAAACCACAAGGGAAAAAGCGGTTGTTACACGTCCC
>DUNI01000087.1 GCA_012839445.1 Bacillota bacterium | reverse complement strand
GCCGAGTTATGTGTATTGGCGCCAGGTCTTCTGCTACTTCCTTCATTAATAAATGAATGTGATTGCTCATTAAACAGTAGGCATATATTATGTAGCCGCTTTTCTCTTGGTACGTTTTTAATGTATCGAGCAATCACATTCATTTATTAATGAAGGAAGTAGCAGAAGACCTGGCGATTGTGTTCAGGCGTCTGGGGCCGAGTTATGTGTATTGGTATAACTGGAAGTATGGCCGCCGGGGTCATTTATTCCAGGATTGATATAAAAGCGAAGTGGTTGAGACGGACAGTTATTTTCTAACGGTGCTTCGCTACATACACCAAAATCCATACAAAGCCGGGATAGTAAAAAACATAGCTGATTATCGTTGGAGCAGCTACGGTGAGTATGTTGGAGAGTCAAGACTTTGTGATGTTGAATTTGGGCTCAGTCTCTTTTCCAGCGACAGGGTAAAGGCAGTAAAGCTATTTAAGGAATTTAACTTAGCGGAGAATCAGGATCGGTGTCTGGACTATGATCAAGGTGTCAGGCTAAATGATACGGAGGCTACCGATTTTATTAAAAGCCTCATCCATGGTTATAAACAAAGTGTTGTATCCGGCTTGAACTGCTTCAAGGCCTAGGGCTATTGCCAAATGGGACTTGCCCACACCTGGAGGGCCCAACAGAATCAAGTTCTCTCGTGCCTTTACAAACTCCAGGCTGGCAAGGTCCCAAATGGTCTGCTGGCTTACTGAGGTTTGAAACGAGAAATCGAAGTCTTGCAAAGTTCGCAGGGAGGGGAACCGAGCTGCTTTCAGGCGGCGTTGCCGCCGGGTTTCTTCCCGGCCAGCCACTTCTTTTTCTACTAAATAAGCTAAGAAATCCATGTATGACGGCTCTTCCTCAAGAGCAATCTCGTTTATTTCATCTAATCTATCTCGTATATGGCGGAGCTTTAACCGCTTCAAATTTAGCTCTAAGGCTTCACGGTCAGCGACGTTAATATTTCGTATCATAGTGCCGCCCCCAGTCTGTCGTAATAGGCTAAATCACGTTTTTCAACTTGGACATTTAGGTTTTCTGGAAGCGGCTCTGTTTTAATCAATGGGCTTTCCGGCAGGCTTTCCGTAGCTGAAGCTTGCCGCTTGAGGATTCTTTTTAGAACCCCATAACCAAAGGACTGAAATTCCAAGGCTCTTTGCATTGCCTGGCTTATGGCAGCAGGTGAATAGTCCCGACTTAACTCCACAATGCTTTGCATTTGCTCCCGAAGCGTTCCTACCCTGCTCTGGCTGAGTCCTTGTAGATATGCTGGTGCTTCAGGGGCTAAAGCCTCGAACTTGGCTTGTAGCGGGTGAGAGGCCGTCTTGCGGCTTCGGGCTCGCTGGTGCTCGGGGTAATGCTCGTCCCTAATAATGCGTTTGCCCCGTCCATATATAAGCGGTATTTTGTCTATAATTTTCTGTCCATCCAGGAGCTCTAGATGCTTCTCAAAGCGCTTGAATCGCACCTTACGGCTGGCAAAACACGCCGGTACGGAGTACTGATTACCCTCTACCGAAATCATGCTGGTACGGGTAGCACGACGCTCTCCCATGATATAGGGCATGGTTATTGGTAAAAGTGGTTTCAAGTGATGCTTCTCAGTAGCTAGCCTGTCCCACGGAATCTCGTGGGTTGTTCCATGAACCCTGGGGTTTGCTTCGTTGTTACACCATATGAGCACCTCATGGTTCAGATGGTCCAGGTCTTTAAACTTGCGGCCATAGAAGAATCCTCTGCGTACGTACTTAACCTGGGATTCTACCTTGCCCTTAGACTCAGGATCGTTGATCCAACAAGCCTGGGGGGTAAAGCCGGCGGAAAGGGCATAATGCAGAAGATCTTGATTAAACCTTACGATTTTGCCGACACGTTCGGAGACGACGACTTTAGCATTGTCAAAGAGCACTTCCCGGGGTACTCCACCAATATATTCAAAAGCACGGTTCATGCAGGAGAGAAAGGTGGCCATGTCAGCCCGGACAATGAATTCCACATAGCTGACCCGTGACCAACACAGGGTGAACACAAAGGCGTAAAGCTTGTAGCGGGCACCGTTTTCGATGATGGTGCCGAAATGGCCCCAATCAACTTGGGCCTGTTCTCCGGGAAGGGTTTCATAGGGTTTGTATTCACGGTGTTTTGGCGGCCGAAGGGATTGAACATAGCGCCGCACGGTGCGATCTGATCCTTGAAAACCTTTCTCCTTAATTTCTTTGTAAAGTCGGTATGCTGATAATTCGGGGTATTCATCCAGTCTAGATGTGATATAATCACGGTAAGGATCTATTAACTGGGGTCGGCGAGCATACCGGGGCTTATCCGGATTAGTGGATTCAGCCCAATATTTGCTGACTGTGGTGCGGCTGATCCCCAGGCGCTTGGCTATCGCTCGCTTAGATAGCCCTTGTTCTTTAAGGCGCACGATATCCACGATGGTTGCCACCTCCGTCAATCTCGGCTCACTCCTTACTCTCTGGTTTAGTGCTTGCTACACCTTCCAGAGAGCTAATTAAAGGGTGAGCCGTTTTTTACCTGCATAATGCAGTGGGGTGGCCTAGTTTTCGTGGCCATTTATGTCCATTTTATCATGGCCGTTAACAGTAGACCTTGATAATAAGATGCTGTATATCATCAAAGGAAAAGGAGATAAATGTCGAACCGTCCCCATCAATGACAAACTACATCCAATCCTGGTTAATTACCTTGAAAATATCCGGGATGTAGAAGTAGAGTTGGGCTATTTTTTTGCTACCCGGAGGTCGGGGCGGTATCAGGCGGTTATACCAACCAAATAATCAAAAGGGCAGTTGCTAAGTTAGGGTGGGAAAAAGATGTTAGTTCTCACGCATTGAGACATTCATTTGCTAGTAATCTAGTGGAAAAAGGGGTATCGGTAGTCAGTATTCAAAAACTGTTAGGGCACTCCAGCCTTACGACCACATCGGTCTATCTGCATCAAAACATGGATCAACTCGCGAAGGCGGTTAATTCCCTCTAAAATTAAAATACAAGGAGGATATTAAAATAAATAAGCCTATTTACAATGCTAAGGTCAATAAGATTATGGAAATGCTACAATTCAAAACCCGCGATGAGGTAGCGAAGGAATTTAACTATAAGAACTCTAAAAGTCTGGACACATATATGCGTCGAAGGAATTTCCGATATGACAGTAAAAGCAAGCAATATGTTCCTGTGGAAAGCCGGAATATTAGATCCAAAAGTGATCCCAAAACATACGCACCGGTAAGAGTGGCCGAAATCATTACTGCCTTTGAGAAAGCCGATGCTGATCCTAGGACTGTGGCTGAACAGGCCGGGTTTACTGATCATAAACAAATGGCCGATTACATGAAAACTATGGGATATGTGTGGTCTGCTCAGCAAAACAATTATGTTAAAGAAATAGGTAAAATAGAAGATATGGAGGATGAGACCAAAAACACTGTCATTAATCTTCCACAGGCTTTCGACCAATCTGACAAGGAACTGCAATCCGAGATGGAGAAGTGCCTGCCCCTGATACGTTATTTGTATGAAAACCGCAATCGTGTTTATCAACTTATATCTGGCACTCAAAATGATGGTAGGGTGCCAAGATATGCCGTACCTGGAAGAGCCGCGACCAAGGCTATGTACATGAGCTATGAGATCGCGAATTTGGTTGTAAAGTATAGTCGAGAAAAGAACATTAAACAAAAAGACATTGTAGAGGTAGCCTTTATTGAGTTTTTGTATAGATACGGTTATAAACATGAGGTTGATACCTTACTTAAAAGCTCGTAGCGGTTGCTAGGTGTGATCGGGAAGCTCAAGACTAAGCAGGATTGAACATAAATACTGACCGTTAAGTATGGAAGTAGGCTGGAAGGCAGCTAGATATGTGGGGTTCGAAGGTTATCTTAAAAAGGCAATGTAACTAGGTCCCAAGAAAGCCCGGCTTGACCGGGCTTTTCGCTTATACGTAGTGCTTTAAGCCAATGCTTTTGCTCGCATATGGAATCTGTGCTGAGTTAAAGCACTTAGCACCGTGGCAAACATATTTAAGACTAAGGGAAAAACAAGGGGTCTTTTCGCATAAAACCCTAAGGATGCGTTGTTAATATAACCATTATAAGGTATTATTACGATAAGTGTGCAAGCTCTCTATAAAATAAATTAACCTATCTGGTTAATAATAATTGATTTACAGGGAATGATATTATATAATGGAACTGCGCTTCAAGAATAGTAAAATTAAAAAGCAGTGTGAGGATCCTAAAAGAGCACAACGGGATTTTGGCTTGAGAATGGGAACCGTGCTAACCCAAAGAGTAGCTGAGTTGTGGGCCGCCACGTGCTTGTTAGACATTAAGTTTATTTCTGCCGCAAGATTGCATAGATTAAAGGGAGACAGAAAGTATCAGTATGCGGTAGATTTAGTTAACCCCTATAGGCTCGTATTTGAGCCCTTATTACAAGATGGGGTAGAAATTTGGGATCTGGATAGGATCGACATTATTCGAATTGAGCAGGTGGTAAATTATCATGGCAAATAAAAAAGATAATACAATGTTCACTCCTGTAATTGCCGTTGCCCCTGGTCAAACGATAAGGGAGAACATGAAACACCTTGGCATGAACCAAAAGGAACTTGCTTTAAGACTTGGTATAACTACCAAACATCTTAGCAATGTCATAAATGGCAAAGATCCTATTACCTATGAAACGGCCCTTAGACTGGAAACGGTGTTGGGGCCAAGGGCGCAGTTTTGGATGAACCTGGAGACTAATTATCAGCTAACAAAAGCGCGGTTAAAAAAGGAAGTGGACCTTGAAAGAGATTTGGAGGTCCTCAAAGATTTACCTTATAAGATCATGAGTGATTTCGGCTGGGTACCGGTAACATCTAAACGCAATGAGAGAGTTTATAACCTGAGACGATTTTTCGGCGTGACTAATTTAGAACTAGTACCACGAACTGCGAATGCAATGTTCAGGAAACATAAACAGGTTGGGGAAATAAGCAATTTAGGGGTAATGGCTTGGCTAAGAAAGGCCGAAATCGATGGCATGGAGGTAAGGGTTAAAAGATTTAACCGATCTAAGTTAAAAAGCTATATACCCTTGTTTAGAGAATTAACTCTAAAGAGTCCGGAAGAGTTTTACCCCCGGTTGCAGCAATTATGCGCGAATTGTGGTGTTGCCTTGGTATTAGTGAAACAATTACCCAAAACATATATATGCGGTGCAGCACTGTGGCGTCGAAACAATCCGATTGTGGCACTGAGCGTTCGAGGGAAACGGGCAGATATATTTTGGTTCAGCTTCTTTCACGAAATAGCGCATCTTATTAACCACTCTAAAAAAATATCCTCAGTCAGTTACGAGCAAGGTGACCCCGAAGATGATGCGAACAAAAAGGCCAGCGATTATTTAATTCCCGCATCGCTTTATAACAAATTTATCAACGAATATGATTACAGGGACAAACGTGCAATTACAGACTATGCACAAAAGGCCGGGGTGGCACCTTATATATTGGTTGGCCGCCTACTCCATGATGAGCTTATTGACTACGCCAGTTATAGTGATTTAAGGCCATCCTTTGAAATAGTGTATTAATTGGGGTTTTATACTGGTACTGGGGCGTTAATTACGGTATATAAATGGTTTTTATCAACGTGTAAGGATTGTTGAAAGCTGAAAGAAAATAATGATGCGCCACCTTTTGGAGGGGCGAACTAAAAAAAGCCCGGCTAGACCGGGCTTTTTTTGATATAGAAGGCAACATTCCAGCACTTGTGGCTGTTCTACCTGTATTGTGCGGTGCACAAGGAATGCTGGGGCTAGATTCTGACATAGATTAACCTCACTAAACAATGAAGTGGATTTTAGCTCCTGTTTGTTCCCCAAGAGGTTTTTGCCATATGGCATGTAAAAAAGCTGAATGATATAATATAAGAAAAGCGGGTGATTACTTGGAGATCCATAATCCCCACGATAAATTCTTTAAGGAAACGCTTGGCAAGGTGGCTGTGGCCGAAGACTTTTTGCTTAATTATCTACCGCCGAGTATTAAATCTATAGTTGACATCACGTCTTTGGAACCGCAAAAAGATAGCTTTATCAGCAGGGAATTGCAGGAGAGCTATACGGATCTTCTTTTTAAGACAAGAATAAAACAGTATGAAGGCTATATCTACTTCTTGTTTGAACACAAGAGTTATCCAAGCCGGGATATCGCCTATCAACTATTGCGCTACATGGTGGATATTTGGGCAGCCAAAATAGAAAAAGAGGGCCTTGAGCACCTACCGA
The DNA here is from genome assembly GCA_012839445.1 of Bacillota bacterium. Taxonomy (GTDB): domain Bacteria; phylum Bacillota; class DTU030; order DUMP01; family DUMP01; genus DUNI01. Next base: position 766 of record DUNI01000087.1, on the reverse strand, counting down.
TCATTATCCCGCTGGTGGTATATCATGGCCAGCAAAACTGGAGAATAAAGACTACATTGGGGGCATTGATTCCTGGATATGAACAACTATCGGAAGACGTTAAGTCGTTTGTTCCAGACTATAAATATCTGCTTTATGATGTCTCCGAGTTCACAGACGATGAGATAAAAGGGCAAGCACAACTTAAAATACTACTTACTATGTTTAGGGATATACACAGAAATAGGGAAGGGGTAATACAGTCCATACTAAGATCGGTAGGGTATTTGCAGGAACTTGAAGATAAACAAACCGGGATTGAATGCCTTAAGACTATGATGAGCTATGTGTTCGGGGTCGGAAAGAATTTGGGCAGAACCGACGTGGATAGAATAATTAAAGAAATTGAGACTACTTATCCTGAAGGGAGTGAGGCGGTAATGACTATTGCAGAGATGTTGAGGGCAGAGGGCAGGGAAGAAGGAAGGGAAGAGGGCAGATTAGAAGTAGTCAAGAACGCCATAAAAGAGGGTATGGAATTGGCCCTAATATCAAAACTAACTGGATTTTCGAAGGAAGAAGTGGAGAAAATAGCCAGGGCGATGGCCAATTAACGCAGTCGGGTACTTTACTTACCAACCACGATGGTTTCGTATAAACTTAGCCAACCAAATATCCATGATCTTGGTGAACTTCATGTAATCTAATAGCTTAAAAAGCCGTCCTGCATGATATGTGGGTCGGCTTTTTTTGTTTAGATGGGCTATAAAATGTGTGCACAAAAGAT
>DUNI01000086.1 GCA_012839445.1 Bacillota bacterium | reverse complement strand
TGAGCCAGGATCAGATTGCGTCCTACCTTGCCTGTGTTATCGAGACTTAGGTTAATGGTGGCTGCTTCTCGCGGTTTTTCTTTTTCTATTTTCTTCAGTCGGCGCTCCATGACTTTGGCAGTGCGCATATGGGCTTTGGCTTTACTTCGATACTCGTATTTTTTTATCTTTAGTTCCCGCGGCAGCTTCTTGTGCATGTTATGGGCCGCCACTGCCCACTGGGTCTGGCGTCTAATGGATTCTTCTAACCGTTTCTTTTCTTTTGCATATTGCCGGTACTCTGAGTGGGCCCGTTCTTGTTCGGCCCGCTTTTGCTCAGCATAAGCAGTGTAGTTACCGGAATAACTTTGCACCTGGCCGTGCTCCATTTCCAGTATACGGTCTGTGACTTTGTCTAGGAAATAGCGATCGTGGCTAACCATAAGCACAGTTCCTCGATAGTGAGACAAAACATTCTCTAGCCACTCAAGTCCTTCCTGATCCAAGTGGTCTGTGGGTTCGTCCAGGAGCAGGACCTGTGGCTTTTTGGCCAAGGCAAGGGCTAAAGCGGCCCGGGTTTTCTCGCCTCCGGAAAGGGTACCTGCGGGCCGTCCGAGTAGGTGATGGTTGATCTTACACTCAGCTAAAAGTGGAGGAGAAATAGGACCTAGTTGTTTACCTAGGGGCGAGCTGGGATCAAACCTATCTTCTTGGCTAACATATCCCAGGGAAAGCCCGTTATAAGCCCAATTGATACTACCGCTATCAGCTGCCAGCTCTCCGGCTAGGATTTTCATTAAGGTGCTTTTGCCGCAGCCGTTAGCCCCTACTAAGGCAACTTTGTCCCCGTCTTTTAGCTCAAATGTTACGTTAGATAAAACGGACACAGCACCAAAATCTTTAACTACTTTGTTTACATGAAGAATAACCATGGAATGCCTCCTTTTTGCCGGATGCATTCCCGCCAGGGTGCATAAAAGCCACGGGTTCAGCCCGTGGCTTAGTGTTCTAATCCACACACATTATAAACATGAGGGTAATAATTACACCTTGTACCCTCAACATAACAAAACCGAACTCATTTTAGGAAATAGAGAACACTAAAGCAACGCCCGTCGGCGGGACCGGCTTAACTGTTGCGGTTATTTTGGTAACCGCTCTTATGAAATTACAGTCAGTTACCAGTCACCATGCGCATGCCTTAGTACCTCCGCCTTCTCGGCCCTGAAATCGATTCCAATATGAGTTTACCATAATTGAGGGTAGCTTCACAATAGAAGTGGAAGTGGAAAAGCCCCAGGGAACTTTTTGGCCTGTATCCTCGTCTATCTACTAAGGCGGAGCATTCTGTTGGGAGGTAGGAAAAGTGAACAAGAAACCGGTGTGGACGGGTGTAATCATTCTCGGGTTGTGCCTTCTGGTTAGCGGGTGTGTCGTTCGAGCAAATGAACATGACAAACCGGTGCCTATGGCCGAAGTTGGCTCTATTATTTCTGCTCACATGATAGATGATCAGATAGGCTGGCTGCTTACGGAAACGGCTATCTTTAAGAGTAATGAAGGCGGTCTTGAGTGGACAGACATTACGCCAGCATCTTTTGTGGGTGTCAGTGATATTAAAGCTGGCTTTATTGATGACATAACCGGCTGTATTGCTTTGTTTAAGGAGAATGCGGCAAACCTGGAAATACTAAGAACCAGTGATGGGGGCCAAACGTGGACTAGCTTTAATATTGACTCTCGGGAGGGACAGATGGCACCTTGGCCGGCTGCGCTTACCTTTACCGATAGCGACCATGGTTGGCTGGTGACCAGCTACGGCGTGGCTATGGGATCAAACTGGGTAGATGTGTATGTGACCGAAGACGGCGGCCAATCATGGCAGCTGGTCGCCAGCGGCACCCCTACCAGCGACCGGTTTAGCGGTTTACCCCTAGGGGGCCTCAAGACCGGACTAGGCGCTGCTGACAGCCAAAAAGCTTGGTTGACTGGGTTTTCTTATGGGGACGGGGTTTGGCTTTATGGTACCACCGACGGCGGGCAAAATTGGAGGCCAGTAAAGTTACCAGTAGATCCAACCTATAGTACAGAGGCTGGGTCAGCCCCGTCATGGCCGCCTGTGTTTGTAGACAGCCATAATGGTTTCCTTCCGGTTATATTCGGCGACAACGATTGCGTTGTTTTTTATCGTACTCGTAACGGGGGTAACACCTGGGAGCAAACAGTTCAAGTGTCGGTTACAGATCAGCAACCGGTATGGGATTTCGTAGACAGTGAACACGGTTTTGTTGCCGCTGGTGATAAGCTGCACGTAACCGGCGATGGTGGTCAGTCTTGGCAGTCCGTGGATCTAAAATTGATTGATGTCACCCAGGTGGACTTTATTACTGCTAAGCAAGGATGGGCTGTGTCAGAGGGGAAACTTTTTAGTACTGCCGACGGTGGCCAAACTTGGGTACAAGTTACCAAGTAGTTGCCCAGCAATTTTTAGATGGGTACGGGAAGGGTGTTAAGATGGTTAAGATCGCAGTTGTGGCTGACATTCATGGCAACTTACCGGCGTTGGCAGCTGTGTGGGCTGATATTAAGTGGCAAGGGGTAGATGAAATACTTTGCTTGGGAGATGTGGTAGGTTACTACCCCTGGCCCAACGAAGTCATTGAATTTATCCGGGAACGAGCCATAACTCTAGTTCAAGGTAATTATGATGAGAGTGTAGGCGAAGAACTACCTGCTTGTGGCTGCGATTTTCCCACCGCAGCAGCAATGCTCATAGGTGAAACATCCTTACAGTGGACGATAAATACCGTTACTTGTGAAAACAAAAGGTGGCTACAAGATTTACCTAAAAATCTCCGGCTACAGCGGGCAACCTATGATTTGTTATTGGTGCATGGCAGCCCGGATCGTAACAACGAATATCTAACAATGGATATCCCAGCCGCAAAGTTGGTTAATATTTTAGCCCAGGAAAAAGTCGATATCCTGCTTTGTGGTCATACACATGTGCCTTATCACCGGCAGGTTAGAACCGGCCACGTGATTAATGCCGGTAGCGTCGGTAAGCCGAAGCATGGCAATCCCAACGCCACTTATGTAATTGTCCGACTGGGAAAACAAGTAGCCATCAGTATAAAGGAAGTACCTTATGACTATGAGCAAACGGCTCAGCGCACCATTGCTGCCGGATTGCCTGAACAATTGGCGGCTGCAGTAAGGACTGGCCTGGGATAGTATTTCCTAAAGTTGACACGCTGAAGTTTATGTAGCCAAAGCCGCCTTCGAAGGCGGCTTTTAGTATGGTGAGTCTACAGGATTGTCTTTATTTGTCTATCGGTGGATTCTCACTACTTCCCCATTGTTAGCGGTAATGAGTTTATTAGGAGCAATGCGGACTAACGAGTTTTCTGAACCGCCACCGGTATAGACCACGTCTTTTTCCAGCACCCTAGGATCGATTAGGAACCGGGCTTTGTAGCCGAACGAAGGTACACCGCCACAGGGGTAGCCAGAGAGCGCTAAGATTTGGTCGGGAGTGGCTATCTCTGGGGGCTCGATACCCAGAGCTTTTCCCACCCGCTTGGTGCTGACACGATCCTCACCTTTGACAATGGCTACGATTAGGTTGCCATCAGCATCGATTAGACAGATGTTTTTTACGAAGTCTTCCGGTTGCACCTGAGCCGCTTGGGCCGCTTCTTCCACTGAATGACAGGACCGGTCAAAGATTAGCTGCTCAGCGTCGATACCATTGGTTTTAATGTAGTCCCTTAGTTTGTGGGCAAACTTATCCATACTAAAACCTCCTTGGATTTGAGTTGCGAACGTTCCAAGAAACCTGTGTTTAGGATCTCCAGTATAGTTTTTCCAAAAGGAGGAAGTTTCCTCCTTTGTTTTGTTAGCATTGCTCAAACTATCCCAATCGAACCATGCAAGAATTCTAGGTCGAGCAGTTAAGAGATAGGACGGTGGGCACCTAATAAAACCGGCTACAAGAGAAGGGAGTCCTCTAAGGGCTCCCTTTATATGTGCCACAAATGAGCGCTGGCTCTAGGCTAGGTTCTCTCCAGGCTGGGCATGAGCAAAAAGGCCCTTGTATTGACAATTGATGCAAAAGGGGGTTATCCTCTAAACGTAGTGTTTATTTCAACTTTGGACGGGGGATGTTTTTTGTGCAGCTTGGTATGACAGCAGACGAGAAGTTGAAGATGATGACACAAGAGCCGGTGGAACGGCTCATTTGTTCATTGGCTGTGCCTACTATAGTGAGTATGCTGATTACATCTATTTATAATATGGCTGATACGTTTTTTGTCAGTAAAATAAGTACCAGTGCTTCCGGTGCCGTGGGCGTGTCCTTTTCGCTTATGGCTATTATCCAGGCGCTGGGGTTTACGTTTGGCATGGGTTCCGGTAATTATATTTCCCGGCTGTTGGGGCAGAAAAAAAGACAGGATGCAGCCAAAGTTGCCGCTACTGGCTTTTTTACTACCCTGGGCGTAGGGGCAGTAGTTTCAGTGTTAGGTTTAACCTTCTTAGATCCTTTGGTGTACGCGCTTGGGGCCACTGATACCATTGCTCCTTATGCCAAAAGCTACCTGGGCTATATCCTAATCGGTACACCTTACATGGCTTCTTCGTTTGTGTTAAACAATATTCTCCGTTTCCAAGGCAGCGCCTTTTATGCCATGTTAGGGATTGGAACCGGTGGCATTATAAATATTGTGTTGGACCCCATCTTTATTTTTGGTCTCAATATGGGTATCAGTGGGGCAGCGCTAGCCACTATTATTAGCCAGTTTATTAGTTTTTTGATTCTCCTTCGCAATTCGAGTGTGGGTGATAATATTAAGATCCGTTTTCAAAACTTCACACCCCAATGGAGAATTTATCGGGAGATTTTTCGCGGCGGGCTACCTTCGTTTTACAGACAGATCTTGGCCAGTATAGCCATGATTTGCCTTAACTTTAGTGCCGGAGCATTCGGTGATGCCGCTATTGCTGCCATGTCTATTGTTGCTCGCGTGTTTCAGTTCGCCGTCTCGGCGGTCATCGGTTTTGGCCAGGGCTTTCAGCCTGTGTGCGGATTCAACTACGGAGCTAAGCGCTATGACCGGGTACTAAAGGCCTTTTGGTTCTCAGTCAAAACGGCCGCTATTGTGTTAGTGACAGTCAGTGCTGTAGGATTTATCTTTTCTTCCCAGATTATGACTCTCTTTCGTAAAGAAGACCTGGCGGTTATTGCAATTGGTTCGCGTGCCCTGAAGTTCCATTGCCTTTCCTTCCCGCTTTCGGCCTGGATAATTGTCACCAACATGCTTCTTCAGACCATTGGTAAGGCTACCGAAGCTTCTATCATAGCTGTATCCCGCCAGGGGTTATTCTTTCTTCCGGCTATTTTGCTCTTGCCCCGCCAATTTGGATTAATAGGTGTACAAATTAGCCAACCCATTGCCGATATATTTACTTTCTTAGTTGCATTGCTAATGGGTACCCGCGTGCTAAAAGAACTAAACCTTGGCGCCCGGCACATGAAACAGCATATTGGTCGCTTTGGTAAGACCAAACATAGTTATGTTACGGAAAGGGTATAGGATGGAGCCTTCATATTCGACAACGTGAAAAAGCCGCACCGGGTGTGCGGCTTTTTGTGGGTAATCAGCCAACTTTGGTATTAGACTCCGTATTTGACAACAGTTGATCTAGAAATTGGGCTAAACCGTTTTTGTTGTTGGGAGTAGTTACATAATCGGCTTGGTGCCGCACTTCTTGCGGAGCATTTCCCATGGCTACACCTAGACCGGCGGCTAAAATCATCTCGAGATCGTTATAACCGTCACCTACAGCGACAGTGTGTGAAAGAGGAATTTGCAAATAGTTTGATAGATATTCCAAAGCTCTGCCCTTTGATACTTTCGGGGGCAGGATCTCCAGCAAATGATGGTAAGAAGAAGTCGGTTGAATAGCGGCTCCTAATTCTTTTTCTATTATTTGTCTTACTTGCTTAAGCTCTTCTGGTTCACCTAAGAAATCAATTTGCTCTGGACCATGGGCAGCCACAGCAGTTAAGTCGGGAATCAGTTTTGGTGAGGTAAACGAGTACTTTAGATATTCTTTATTCCAAGGAGCCAGCTTTTCCAGATAGAGCTGGCCCTTTGAATATAGCTGGCAAGCGCAACCGGTCTGGCGAGCAATGGCGACTAGAGCTTGCGCACTAATGCTGTCTATTTGCCAGCTGGCCAGGACTTCTCCGGCCAGCGTTTGCAACAGTGCGCCGTGGTTTAGGATTAGCGGCAAAGTCAGACCTAAGCGTTTGGCGTAAGGGAGGGCATCGCCAAACAGTCTGCCGGTGGCAAAGGTGACTTTGAGTCCTTGAGCCATGGCTTTTTTCACGGCAGCTTCCGTAACCGGCGACAGCTGGCTTTTGTGATCCAGCAAAGTACCGTCTAGATCAAGAACTAACAGGCGGTAGTGAGAAGTTGTCATGATTTCACCTCGGGAAATTTATTTGTGATTGTCCTTGGACAAAGGCTTGCTTTAAGGTTTGGGCGGCTTGCTTTGGATCGGGAGCAGACACAATGGCGGAAACCACCGATAAGCCAGCTATGCCGGTAGCAGCCACGGCAGCTGCGTTGTCGGCATTGATTCCGCCGATGGCTACAATGGGGATATTTACTGCCTTACGGACAGCGCGCAACCCTTCCAGGCCGATAGCATCGCCGGCATCGGCCTTAGTTCCGGTGGGAAAGACTGCTCCGACACCTAAATAATCAGCACCGTCTTTTTCAGCTTGCAGGGCTTCTTCCACTGATGAAGCGGATATACCGAGTATCTTGTCTGGACCGATGAGTTTTCGAGCCAATGTACAAGGTATGTCCTCTTGCCCCAGGTGTACGCCCTCGGCGTCTACAGCCAGTGCTACGTCCACTCTGTCGTTGATAATAAGGGGAATTTTATAGCGGCGAGTAACTTCTAGCAAAGCTAAAGCTTCTTGTACCATGTCACGGCCGGGAGCATTCTTGGCTCTATATTGTACCAAGGTGGCTCCGCCAAGGATGGCCTGCTCTACTATTTCTACCGACGTGCGCCCTTTGGATAGGGCTTTGTCTGTAATTACGTACAGGTCATAGCATACTTTCACTTTTCATACCTCCATTACAGAAATCTTTAACTTATCTTTCAGCTGCTCTGCATTTAAATTGTACACGGCATCGAACAGATGGGCCTGGAAAGTTCCGGGACCGTTTGCTTTGTTAGCTGCTATTTCCGCGGCCACGCCGTAAGCGGCTAGAGCACCAAGAGTAGCCAGGAAAGGATCTTCAGCTGCAGCTACCCAGGCGGCAACAACTGAGGTGGCCATACAACCGGTGCCGGTTACAGTAGGAAGAAGGGGATGGCCGTTGTCAATGCGGGCTACTCTTTTGCCATCAGACACATAGTCGCGCTGTCCCGTGATAGCAGCCACTGCGGAGTACTTCTCAGCTAATTCTATTGCCAGTTGCGAGCGTTCCCGGTCTAGGACGGCACTGTCTATATGATCATCTGGGGCAGCATCCACTCCCCGGGGACGATCTCCTTTTCCGGCTAAGAAGCCCATTTCTGAGCTGTTGCCCCGGATAACGGTGCATTTTACCTGGCGTAAAGTATTAAGTATCATTTCGGTACGAAAGGGAGTGGTTCCTACTGCCACTGGATCCAAAACTACTGGGATGTTGCTCTCGTTAGCGGCCTGCCCGGCAGCCAACATGGCTTCCACTGAATCCGGAGACAAAGTCCCACAATTTAACACCAATGCTTGAGCGTGCTTGGTCATGGCAGCGGCATCTTGTATGGCCCCCAGCATAACCGGAGCGGCACCGGCAGCCAAGGTAATATTAGCGGTAACATTTGTGACTACCAAGTTAGTGATGTGATGAATAAGCGGATGGGCCTGCCTTACCTTATCGTTAAGATCGTAGATAGATCGTTGCCAGTTCATGGGGTTACCTCCCAATGGTTATATTTAAGGGTTCAATTGTCTGCCAGTGGGGTTCGATCCAACCAAGCCAGATGATTAGTAGGGCCATGGCCGTGTCCAATGGGAACGGCTTTAGAAATGGCCAGACTGACAAAATCCTTGGCCTGCTGTACGGCAGCGGATAAATCAAGCCCGTGCGCCAGCCCTACTGCCAAGGCAGCAGAAAAAGTGCAACCGGTGCCATGGGTGTTCTTGGTCTGATAACGCCGGCCGACAAATTCTGAGACCTGCTTTCCGTCAAAAAGAACATCTATTGGGTCGGCAGTCAAATGCCCGCCTTTTACCACTGCAGCTTGCACCCCCATGGCAACGAGTTGCTTGGCCGCTGTTTTCATGTCGTCAACAGTTGTGATCTTTACTCCGGTTAAAACCTCTGCTTCAGGAATATTAGGTGTGATTACTGTAGTCAGGGGCAAAAGCTCGTCCTTAAGGGCAGCGGTAGCTTCTTCTTCCAGCAGTCTGCTGCCGCCTTTAGCTATCATTACCGGATCTACCACTAAATTGCTTACATTAAATTTCCGTAGCTTGGCTGCTACCTCGGTAATTATTGGGGCCGAAAACAGCATGCCGGTCTTAACGGCGTCGGCACCAATATCGCTAAAGACAGATTCCAGTTGTTCACCTACTGCCTCTGGAGCAAGAGGGTATACCCCTTGTACGCCCATGGTGTTTTGAGCGGTAACAGCAGCAATGACACTCATGCCGTATGCACGCATTACCGTAAACGTCTTTAGATCTGCTTGTATGCCGGCACCGCCGCCGGAGTCAGTTCCGGCAATGGTTAGCACGCGACAATGTTTCATGATAGTAGCTCCTTTCTTAAAACAATATACCGCCTCCCTGGTAAGGAAGAGGCGGTGTTTTTTCTGCACCGTCCCACTTCCCTACGCTGGCATTACCCAGATCAGGTTCCAGGGTCAAGAGATTTAATCCCTTATCTCAGCCCAATACATAGGCTCCCCTAGGGGAATATGTTGTTTGATACAATATTTCTTCATCCGGCAGAAAACTCCTGCTTTTGTGATCAAATACTAATCTCAGACTCTGACTTGGTCAAATAGGCCCTAACCCACCTTTCTTGTCCTTTCGTCAACCCAACGAGGAGGTTTGGGTTCATAGACTGTTAGACACCTTTCAGCGACAACCCGATACGGTTGCGCTCCGGTTCCACCGAAAGCACCCGCACTTTAACTACGTCACCCACGTTTACTATGTCAAAGGGTGAGTGCACGAAGCGATCGCTGAGCTCAGAGATATGGGCCAAGCCGTCTTGGTGAACGCCAATATCAATAAAGGCCCCAAAGTCGGTGATGTTTCGCACTGTACCCCAGAGGATCATTCCCGGTTTTAGATCTTTTAATTCTAACACATCGGTACGAAACATCGGCGACGGTAGGTCTTCACGGGGGTCACGCCCCGGTTTTTTAAGTTCGGTTACTATATCGAGCAGGGTAGGAACGCCTACGTTAAGGGCTTGGGCCAGCTTGGGTATTTCTTCTTTCGTAAAACTTTTGCGCTGTAGTTCCGGCAGCGGATAGAGAGTCATGATTTTCTCGGCTACACTGTAGCTCTCGGGGTGTACGGCTGTATTGTCTAGAATGTTTTTGCTTTCAGGGATCCTTAGGAAACCGGCGCACTGCTCAAAGGTTTTCGGCCCCAGTCGTGGGATGGTTAGAAGTTCTTGGCGCGATTTTATCAAGCCTTGCTCTTCTCTGTATTTAACAATGTTTTGAGCCACGCTGGCAGTGATGCCACTTACGTACTGCAGCAATGAGGGAGAAGCCGTGTTCACATCTACGCCTACGCTATTAACACAGTCTTCCACTACTCCGGCCAGTTTTTCCGTTAGTTTCTTTTGGTTTACATCGTGCTGGTATTGACCTACTCCCAGCGACTTAGGATCAATCTTTACCAGTTCGGCTAAGGGGTCTTGTAGCCGGCGGGCAATAGACACCGCACCGCGGTACGATACGTCCAGGTCAGGAAACTCTTCGCTACCGAGTTTGGATGCTGAATAAACCGAGGCTCCGGCTTCGCTCACAATTACGTAGCTTACCGGCCGGCTGGTTTCTTTTATGAGGTCAGCTAGGAATTTTTCACTTTCTCTGGAGGCGGTACCATTTCCCAGTGATATAATGTCTACCTGGTATTTTTCTATTAAAGAAAGCAGAGTATGTTTAGCTTGTTCGGTGTTGCTTTGTGGCGGTGTGGGGAAACAAATGGCATGATCCAACAGCTTGCCGGAGGGATCTATGACTGCTACCTTACACCCGGTACGATAGGCGGGGTCAAAGCCCATGATAACTCTGCCTTTTACCGGCGGTGTAAGGAGCAAATTCTTTAGGTTACGGGCAAAAATATCCAGTGCTTGGCTCTCGGCCTTTTCAGTAAGGAGATTGCGAATTTCCCGCTCAATAGAGGGAGCCACCAGTCGTTTGTAACTATCTTCAATTGCTTGAGCTATAAGATCGGCTGTGGGAGAATTGGGCTTAATGTAATTGGCTTGCATCGTGGAGATAATTTGTTCTTCAGGAGCGTTGATCTTTACCTGTAAGGCATCCTCCTTTTCACCCCGGTTTAGGGCTAGGATTCTATGGGACACAATTTTAGCAACTGGTTCCTGAAAATCAAAGTACATCTGATAGGTAGACGGCCGGTCGCTGGCACCGCTGGATGAGACCACGCCTTTTTTGTATGTAAGATCTCGCACTTTTTTTCTGATCTCGGCATCGTCCGATACTATTTCTGCAATAATATCCAGGGCCCCGGCTAAGGCGGCATCGGTATCAGCTACGTCCTGTTCCGGCTTAACAAAAGCATTCAAATCTTGGAGTAACAAAGATTTTGTTTGGGCTAGGATTTGCTCGGCTAAGGGCAGCAAGCCGCGCTCACGGGCCATGGTGGCTCGGGTACGACGCTTGGGCCGGTAAGGTCGGTAGATATCCTCCACTTCTTGGAGTGTGGTTGTAGCCCTAAGCTGGCGCTCTATTTCCGGTGTTAGCTGGTCCATTTCGGTCAAAAGCCGGGACACTTCTTCTTTGCGTTGTTCTAAATTGCGCAAGTATGAAAGTTGTTCCGACAGCTCCCGGAGCTGGTCGTCGCTCAGACCCCCAGTGGCTTCTTTACGATAACGGGCAATAAAAGGAACCGTGTTACCTTCGTCAATAAGTGTAACTGTTGCTTGTATTTGATTTGCGCCTAGGTTTAGTTCTTTAGCCAGGCGGCTTATTATGTTATCCATGGTATCCTCCCTCAAAATAGATATTAAGCCCAACAAATCATATCATAACAAAAACTTTATCGTGAGTCCGTCAGTTCCTGACGGGGTGCTCGTGGTATAGTAATATAGTAGTATACTAGATAGGGACTAAGTACCCAAGCAAAAGGGGGCCTCAGGCATGAATATAGATGAAAGAGTCCAAGGTGGACTGTACGGGGTTGCTGTTGGAGATGCCTTGGGAGCGACGTTAGAGTTTATGGGAAAAGAGATTGTAAAGGAACGTTACGGTGTTCTAACCGACATTATCGGTGGCGGCTGGCTAGAACTTATGCCAGGCGAATGGACAGATGATACTGAGATGATGCTAGCAGTGGCGGTGGGTATTGACCATGATTTTCGTAATCCGGTGGATGCAATCGGAATAGAGTTCTTACGCTGGCATAAGACTAATCCACCGGGCGTAGGGACTACTTGTGCCGCCGTATTTCATAAGGTGAGGATGGGACTTAGCTGGCACGAAGCAGCTCAACAGTTGCACCGTGAGACGTCTCACACAGCAGGAAATGGAGCCCTCATGCGTACATTGCCAGTAGCCTTGGCTTATTCCAAGCCCGAGGATATTGTAGAGCAAGCCTGCTCCATAGCGCAGATGACCCATTGGGATCAGCGAGCAGCTTTTACCTGCCAGCTTTATTGTTTGCTGGCTCACTATTTAATTGCAGGGGATAGGTTTAGGGATGCCCTTCGTTCTGCTTACTCATACATGGCTGAATGCTTACCTGATGATACAGGTCTTGAGCCCATGAAAACAGAACTGGAACAGAAGATGGCTGATCCGCAGCCTACCGGTTACACGGTGGATACCTTGGCTTGTGCTTTGCAGGGCATCGAAAGCAGCAGCTCTTTAGAGGACGCGGTAATATCTGTTGTTAATCAAGGCGGTGATGCGGATACTGTCGGCGCTATTACCGGAGGCTTAGCCGGCGTTTATTATGGCTTTAAGGCTGTTCCCAAACGTTGGCTTCAAAAGTTTAATTTACAGCAACGGAAGCGGTTGGATGATGCCGCTGAACGCATGCTTAAAGTTCGGTTACAAGTCTCGTAAACCTAAAAAAAGCCCCTTGCCAGGGGCTTTTTTGGGCGGTTCTAGTGCAGCAAGAAGCTCAAACGTCTATTAACTTCATCCCAATTTATATTGCTAAAGAAAGCATCAATATAGCCTCTTCTGTTTGTTCCGTAGTCAATAAAATAAGCATGCTCGTAGACATCGATGATGAGTAGAATATGGGTTTGGACACTGCTGCCTATATTGTGGGCATCAAATAAGAAATTGTGCAGTCTGTTAGTGCGCCGGTCGTAGGCCAAGGCCGCCCAGCCCCGGGCAGAGAGGGCCAGAGCCCGAAAATCTTCGGCCCAACGCTGCCAGCTGCCAAAGTTATTGTCAATAACAGTGGCTATGGGTCCTGAAGGTGGTCCTCCCGGACCGCCTAGATTAGTAAAATAGAACTCGTGCAGTTTAACACCGTTAAAGGCGAAGGTTTCCTCTAGCTTGAGTTCGCGGTAAGGGCTATAGGTTGCGTTGGCGTCAACGCGGCTTACTTCGGTGAGCAAAGACCAGATTTCGTTGGTCTTGTTAATATAGCCGACATAGAGCTTATAGTGTTCGGCCAGCTGATGAGCTGACAAACCGGGTAGGCTTACATAGGGCAAAGGCATGGGCATAAGGTGACTCATATAGCAATCCTCCCTAAATGAATTAGATTTTTCAAATATGATTGCCGGCCCATCCTCAAGCTCCGCGGCGTCCCCAGAACGACCGAGTTCGCCTTACTCGGGCCGCCTCTGAACTCGCCCCTTCGGGGCTCGACTTGCCCACCCCACAAGGTGGGGACATGCATCGGCGGTTTTCCCTCGTTCGCCTCGCTCTTTTGAATAAGGTCTAAAGCTCCGCTTTGAGGATGGGCACCGCAACCGCCTATCTTGCGTCCCACCGCACCATCGTGTAGGGGCGGGCCCCTGTGCCCGCCCGTTTAAACTAATTTGTTTTCTCACTCCTGCGAAACTCTGATATAATAAACATAACCCAACCAGCAGGAGGCGAGGGCATGCTAGAGCTAGCCACCATCGAAGATACC
>DUNI01000085.1 GCA_012839445.1 Bacillota bacterium | reverse complement strand
CTCAACGTTCTCAGTGTAGATGCAAACCTATCCTTTGTCAAGCATTAAAGATTAATTCCTAATGGGCGGTTAGTTAGGGGCTAGCAATAATCTAATGATGGCCCTACCGAAGAAAAATGGTATACTAATGATAGACCCGTGAAAGGAAGTGAGGAGATGCCAACATTACCGATAGAAGTACATGGTGTGGCGGTGGACAGTAGCGGTAATCATGTAGTGCTGGTGAGGGAAACCAAAGGAGACAAGTATTTGCCCATCGTTGTTGGCCCCCTTGAAGCACAGGTCATCGCCCTTTACCTCCAGGGTCTAACTACAGAGCGGCCCTTAACACACCACTTGTTGGTAGAGCTTTGTCGTCAAATGAATGCTCAGGTGGAACAAGTTGTTATTACAGATCTAAGAGACGAAGTCTTTTATGCCAATGTACACGTGAACCATAACGGAGAGCAAGTTGTCTTGGATGCTCGTCCCAGCGATGCTATTGCCTTGGCCCTTGCTTTTAAGGCACCTATGGTCATGGCTTTTAAGTTGGTAGAGTTTACTGTTGATTCGGAGCAAATCAGTATTCCTCCTGAACAATAACTGAGTTCTTTCATTAAGTAAGCTGCAGGATCGCTTTTGTTAGAAAGAAGTGATCCTGCAGCTTTTTATGTTAACCGGTTATAGTGCCGGTTAAACCTATTGTTTTGGTGACGATGGTTTAGTTTGAATGACAAAATATAAATTATATCAGTTGACTTATCTATAGTCAAGTAGTATAATTAATTACACAGGCCCTAATTTTGACAGTTAAGGGTTTGATTATGTTACACCGTAGGGTATGTATTAGTCATTAAAACCAAGTGATGTCTGTGATGGCCTAACCAAGCGGGAAGCAAGGCCTATTTTTTATACCTTTGGTAAGAATGGTGGGGAGGTGAAGGTATATGTGGCGATGTGGTCAAGGATTTGACGACTCCACCAGAGTTCTCTTAAAAGTTGACCTTCATACAGGGGAGATTTTAGTTAACAATCTCGATGAGTTTTGGGCTGCACAGGTGCCGGGCGCCTCAGGAAAACTTGAAGATAAGGTAGGTTAATTTTGTGCCGGCAATTGCTAATACAAGGTGATAAATGATGCCAAGACGCCTTATACCGGATCGGTGTAAGGCGTCAACTTTTGGTAGGTAACAGATGGCACCGCTTTGCTATAATTCCAGTTTCGTGTCGTAGATATAAGCGGTGCCAGCCAGATAGAGGACCGTTATCAACACTTCGGTGGCTAGCAAAAAGGCTGTTGTTTGCCACATTGCTGCTGTTTGCGGTATGGGTGTGTGAGGGATGTTAGGTAAATTAATAAAACGAAAAACAAGATCGCCCGCCCCTACGGCAATTTTACCGGCTAGCCATAGAAGGAACAAGAAAGAAACAAAGGTACATAGTCCCTGATATCTGCGAACAAGCCGGCCTAGCGACTGACTTAAGAAAATAGTACTGGCTAAAAGCGCCATCCCGGCAATTATAATGAGGCCGGTCATGACCGCAGCCTGCAGTATCAGACTTCCTCGTTCGGACATGGCCATAGTCCACGCCCACTTAAGATTAGTTCTACTGGTGACCTCGAAGATATAACCGAAGAGGAAAGTCATACCATAGGCCCCTGCTGTCTGGACGATAAACTCCAGCAGTATAGCCAATAGTTTAGTTAAGAAAATGGGGCCACCATTTATGGGCAACGACAACAACAGATAGATGCTTCCCTCGGACCATTCGCGCCGAAAAAGTTGGACCGTGGAGTAGAGGGGAACTAAAAAGGGTGCCATTAAGACAAAAGCGTACAAAGGCGCTACCTGCTCAATATTAAAGACTACCACCGCCAGATTGACGGTTAGGGCCAAGGCCAGCACGAAGTACGTTTCGGTCTTGACTTGGTCCCATTCTTTCTGGAAGAGTTGCTTAAACATGTTCCACTTGCTCACTGCCATGCCGGAACGCCTCCTTCATTATGGTTACTATGGACTTGCCTTCTTGGCAGCGCAGTTCGTCGGCATCACCGAATACAGCGGCCCGACCGCTGTCAATGAATACAACGTGTTCTACCAAGTTTTCGATTTCGTCAATTTCGTGGGTGGATATAATCATGGTCTGTTGACCTTCACTGTAATCATAAACTAACGCTCGCGTAATTTCCCCCCGGGCAATGATATCTATACCGGAAAAGGGCTCATCTAACAGGAGACAGTGGGCCTGCCGGGCCAAGGTGAGCAGCAATCGGGCTTTGGCCAGCTGGCCTTTAGAGATGTGGCCAAACTTCATATCTTCTCTTAGGTTGAGCATTACTAGCTGCTTTTGATAGCGATCTTCGTCCCAATCGGCAAAAAAAGCACGGTAAAACTCAGCTGCTCGTTTTATCGTCCATGCGAATGGTAACGTGTTTTGTTCCGGCAGATATGCCAGATGGGCTCGCATTTGCCGTGGAGCCTTACCAGCCACCGTCACGTTACCGCTGCTTAAGCGCACCAGTCCGGCTGCCGCCTTAAGAAGGGTGGATTTTCCGGCACCGTTAGGTCCAAACAGGCCAATTATTTTGTTTTCCGGTAGGGTGATGGTGATGTTGTCCAGTGCCAGGGTGGGACCGTAGCGCTTGGTTGCTTGCTTAAATTGGATCATAATCTGCTTTCCTCCTCTTGCCAGGCTTCTTGGGCCAGCTCCAGCGCCTGCTGGAGACTAAAACCTAAGATTTTCATTTCTTGTACAAAACTGTCCAAGATACTTCGAGCCATGTCCTGTTTCATTGTGTCCAACATCTCCTCGGTTGCAGCAATAAATGTTCCTTGGCCGCGCAAGGTTTCCACTAGACCCAGGGCCTCCATTTCGCGGTAAGCCCGCTGGACAGTATTAGGGTTTACATTATAGCGTTGGGCAAAATCACGTTGCGATAGGATCTTGTCCCTGGGTTTCAGCTCTCCTGTCATCAGGGCACGCTTATGCAAATCGATGATCTGCAGATAAATAGGTCTAGTTGCGTCGAAGTCCATTCTTTCACCACCATTGGGCCATAGTGTACTAGTAAACTAGTGCACCATGATTATACAAAGAGCCTCGTTGGTTGTCAAGAGTTTTTGGGGCGGCGAATTCGTGTTGCAGCAGCGGGCATACTATCTTCGACAATAAGTTAGGGGGGACAAAGCATGCCTGGCATAAATCGAGATGAAGACCTGCGAGCTAGATTACAAGAACAATTTGCTCAAGATAAGAATCTTAAAGGTTACGGCCTTAACGTCGACGTGGTCAAGGGAGAAGCACAACTTAGTGGGATTGTGGAAGCCTTATCAGAAAGAGAATATGCAAAGCAACTGGCTCTTAGTGTACCGGGTATTAGGCAAGTGTCCAGCGCTATTTCTATCAGCACCGACGGCCATATCAACGAAGCGTCCATGGCATCGGAGGTGTCAGAGGAGTTACAGGCTAACACAACTGTGCTTTTACCCACCTTAAAATGTATGTCACTGTCTCTTATTCTCTCGTTAGCCTGTAACTCCTCTGACACCT
>DUNI01000084.1 GCA_012839445.1 Bacillota bacterium | reverse complement strand
TTATGACGGGAATATACCTAATACCTAGCGTTTGATAAAGATCATATAAGATAGGCTCTATTAGACGGTGGTGACAAACGGGTACTCTGGCCAGTTTAAACTCTATTTACACGGCAATGGTAGTCTTAGGTAAGGGATGGAAGTATGAGCAGAATACTAATTGTAGAGGTACGTACTTTATTAAGGGACCCATGAGAGGGGTTGGGGTGATATTATGGTGGAGCTGCGGAATAACACTTCGGAGGATAACTCACAAAAAGTTCACAAAAACACTAAACCTGTTAGACTGTCCGAACTAGTTGGGGAAATGGAGTTGCAGTTTGACGGAATGTATAGTTTTTTGGATCTGGTAACGGGAAATATCGTATCGGTTTCAGATGAAGAACTTAGGGCAGCACAGGGTGAACACCTGTTAGATGACTACCCATATTGGCAGCACGAGCTCATTGATTTAGCCAGAGATATAGAAGATGACGTTGGTCGCTATATCGCGCTCCCAACCCGTTTTGATATACATGAGTACTCTATTATGGAGAACTTTTGTCTTTCACTGGAGGACGATAGATTATCTAAGGAAATGTACAGCGCGATTAAAGGGCATGGTGCTTTTCGTCGGTTCAAAGATAGCATTCGTCAACACGGGATCGAAGATGAGTGGTACAGCTTCAAAAGTAACGCGCTTCGAGAAATTGCAGTTGCGTGGTGCGAAAGAAACGGGATAAGGTGTGTTGATTGAAGGTGGTGCGGTAGCCAAGTGGCTGGGACTTTCAAAGGGCACCGGGTAACCGGTATCCTTACGTAATTTATGGCAGATAAAAAGTCTTGACGTCTGAAACCGTCAAGACTTTTGTCGTTTAAGATACAATTTCACGATCCAGTGCTCGATATTGTAGTGCCTCGGCTATGTGTTCTGTTTGGATTTGTTCGTGCCCGGCCAGGTCGGCGATAGTACGAGCTACTTTGAGGATACGGCTGTGGCCGCGAGCTGAAAGTCCTAGACGCGTATAGGCTGCTTGGACAAGGGCTTGCGCTTCTTTTCCCAGCTGGCAATAGCGCTGTAGCTGGGCGGGAGTCATTTCGGCGTTACTGCGGGTAGGTGTACTTTGGAAACGTTGGTGTTGAATAGCTCGCGCGGCTTCTACCCGCTGGCGGATGGCAGCAGAAGGTTCAGCTGTAGTTTCAGCGGCTGCCAGGTCGGCATAAGGTACCCGTGGTACCTCTACGTGAAGGTCCAGCCGATCAAGAAGTGGTCCTGATACGCGTGAACGGTAGCGAGCAACGGCGTAGGGGGTACAGGTACATTCGTGGATGGGGTCACCGTACCAGCCGCATTTGCACGGATTGCTCGCTGCTATCAGAAGTGGCCGGGTTGGAAACGTAAAACTGGCCTGAGCTCGAGCGATAGTAAGCTGGCCGTCTTCTAGCGGTTGTCGCAAAGACTCTAGGATGGAGCGCGGGAATTCAGGAAATTCATCCAGAAAAAGCACCCCTAAATGGGCTAAAGTTATCTCTCCCGGTTGAGGCAAGCGTCCTCCACCAACTAGGCCGGCAACAGAAATACTATGATGAGGGGCTCGAAATGGTCTCTCTGTGACCCAGGGACAACTGTCATTTAACAAGCCGGCTGCGCTGTAGATCTGACTTAGCTCCAGTGCTTCGCTAAAGGTTAAAGACGGCAAGATGCCTGGCATGCACCGGGCTAGCATGGTTTTTCCTGAACCGGGTGGCCCGACTAGATAAACGTTGTGACCGCCGGCGGCGGCTATCTCCAATGCCCGTTTGGCATGATCTTGACCCCGTACTTCTTTAAAATCCGAGTGGATTGATTGCGTATTGGGTACGAAGACTTTGTCCGGTACAGGGATAGCTTCTCGTGTGCCTCGCAATACCTCTACTACTTGGGCCAAGTTCTCCAGAGCATAGACTTCGGCTCCTTGTATCCAGCTTGTTTCAGCGGCATTACCGACAGGTACAAAGAAAGGCCCATAGCCCTTTTGTTGTAGGCAGGAGATAAGGGGCAAAATACCTGGGATCGGTCTTAAGGAGCCATCTAAAGACAGCTCGCCCAAAAAGACGGCTTTTGGCCAGGTTTCCAGCGGGGCTACTTCAGATGCTGCCAGAACACCTATAGCTAAGGCTAAGTCAAAAGCCGGCCCTTCTTTAGGCAAGTCGGCCGGTGCTAAATTTACGGTGATGCGCCGACTGGGAAACTCAAAATTACTATTCTTAATAGCGGCGCGCACTCGTTCCCGAGCTTCTCTTACGGCTGTATCAGGCAGCCCAACTAAATTGAATTGGGGCAGTCCGTTGGCTACGTCAACTTCTACCATTATGGGTATTCCGTTAATACCGTAAAGAGCAGCAGCATTTATTTGTGCTAACAAGCCAACCCCTCCTTGAAGGCTATATTCTCGGTAGAGCATACTATTCCTGCCAGTGCCGCTTGTAAGAAGAATCAAGATACTTAAAGGCTTGCTTTGTTCTGATTGAAAAGATATAATAATGCCATCCATTACTGTTAACGAGTTTATCAAGTAAGTGACTGCATTATTCAACAAAAGGAGGGCTTTCATGACTAAGAGAAACGAAGTGTACCGTTGCTTGGTTTGTGGAAACATAGTAGAAGTGTTGCATTCCGGCAAAGGAGAGCTAGTATGTTGCGGACAACCTATGGAACTGCAAGTTGTGAATACGGTAGATGCTAGCTACGAAAAACACGTTCCAGTAGTAGAAAAAGTACCGGGTGGGTTTAAAGTCAAGGTGGGCAGTACGGCTCATCCAATGGTCCCCGAACACTACATTGAATGGATTGAACTAGTAACGGTCGAAGGAAACTGTCGTCGGTTTTTGACACCAGATGAAGCTCCAGAAGCGGAGTTTATGACTGATGCTGAAACAGCTACTGCAAAGGCATACTGCAACTTACACGGTTTTTGGGAAGGAAAATAGGAAGAACAATTCTTACCGGGCAGATTTGCCCGGTTTTTCTATAGTTGATACCTATGCTTTGCATAGCCAAAGGTCGAATGAAACCTTTCGCCTAAAGGAATGCTATCTTAGAAAGGGGATAGGATATTGGCCATGCGTTCTCTTTGGAAAGGTTCACTCGGCTTTGGTTTGGTGAATATTCCTATACGAATGTATGCAGCAACTGGAAAGCAGGATATCAAGTTTCGCTACTTACACAAAGAATGTTTAACGCCGATACAATATGAAAAACGATGTCCTGCTTGCGAACGTGAGATTACAAATGACGAGATTGTTTGGGGATATGAATATGAAAAAGGTCGATTTGTAGTCTTAGACGAAGAGGACTTCGATCGCTTACCGCTTCATACAACTAAGACCATAGAAATTCTTGATTTTGTTTCAACTGCAGAAGTAGATAAAGCCTACTGGGATCGTATGTATTACCTTGAGCCGGCTGAAGGAGGGGCCAAGGCTTATCAGTTGTTATTGGGTGCTATGCAGCAGCTGGACCGGTCGGCTATAGCTAAGGTGACGCTTCGATCTCGGGAGTCTTTGGCCACGGTGTGGGTGCGCAGTGGTGTATTAGTACTTAGTACTATGTTTTATGCCGGTGAAGTGCGATCGGCTCAAGGTTTAAATATTGGCGCCGACACAATAACAGTTACCGACAAGGAACAGGAGTTGGCTGTTAAATTAATAGAGGAACTGACTACTTCGTTTAAACCGGAACGCTACACCAGCGATTACCGAACAGCATTATCGGAACTTATTGCTGCTAAAGTAGCTGGCGCCGATGTAAAAGAAGTGCCGTCGGTGGCACGTACCCAAGTGGTAGATTTGATGGAGGCTTTGCGAGCCAGCTTGCAGGAAGCTCAACTGGAGCAGAAGAAAGCTACAAAGCGAACTCGCAAAGAGAAGGTAGGATAATGCTGCTGCCCCCAACCATTAAACCGATGTTGTTAACGGCGGTCCGTCAGCCTTTTGATAATCCAGAGTATGTTTTTCAGGTAAAATGGGACGGTATTCGCCTGCTTAGTTTTGTAGAACAAGGTGAAGTGCGTTTACAGAACCGCCAATTGCGGGATCGTACCGGATATTATCCTGAGCTTCTGTCATTGCCAGAACTCCTTCATGCCGATGCGGTGGTATTGGACGGTGAAGTGATTGTGCCCGGCACCAACGGACCAAACTTCCCAGCAGTACTTCGGCGGGAACAGGTGGCTTCGCCACAACGGGCTTTAAGTTTGTCCAGAGAAATACCGGTGTGTTATATGGTGTTTGATTTGTTGTATGAGAGTGGCCAGTCTCTTTTCAAACGAACGTTAACCGAGCGGCAGCTGCGCTTGCAGGAAGTGCTTAGAAATGGTAGTGGTGCGATTCGGGTTGTAGAGAATTTTCCGTCGGGAACGGCACTGTTCAGCGCTGTTGAAAGAGCAGGACTGGAAGGTATTGTAGCTAAGAAAAAATCTAGCTTTTATACACCGGGAACGAAGTCGCGTACTTGGCAGAAAATAAAGGTGCGTCGGCGTCAGCTTTGTTTAGTGGGGGGATATCTATGTTCTGGAAAACGGCTAAAATCATTATTAATAGGTGCTTGGCAGGACCAACGGTTGGTTTATTTGGGGCATGTAGGAACTGGTTTAACTGGGGAAGAATCGGAACTTTTAATAAAGACGTTGCCAAAACTTAGAGCCAAGAACTGTCCCTTCGATCCTTGTCCGCGAGACCCGGAGGCTACTTGGTTACATCCGGTATTACCGGTGGCGGTGGAATTTAGTGAGTGGACAGATGAGCTTCGCTTACGAGCACCGAGCATTATAGGCTTTCCCAAGGTAGCACCTGAAGATTGTCGGCTGGAAGGGTAGGTAAATATGGGGAAGAAGAAAACGCCGGTAGTAGTAGAAGGTAGGCATTTGCTTTTGAGCAACTTGGATAAACTATACTGGCCTGATGATGGGTATACCAAAGGCCAATTAGTGGCCTATTATGCAGATAATTTTTCTTATCTGGCTTCTTATCTACGAGATCGTCCGTTGGTGGTAACCCGTTATCCAAATGGCATAACTGAGAAATTTTTTTATCAGAAAAATGTACCGGCTGGGGCTCCGGACTGGATTACCACTTTCCCTGTGCCGACGGAAAGTGAAAAACGGGTTATCAATTATATAATCTGTAATGACTTACCTACTCTTATTTGGTTAGTTAACTCAGGCGCTATTGAACTTCATCCATGGCTTTCTCGGATAACAAGTTTGGATTATCCTGATTTTGCTGTATTTGATTTGGATCCAGATCCCCCCAGTGGTTTAGAAGAAGCTAAGAAAGTGGCGTTGACGCTGCGGGCTTTATTACTACCGTTAGGGCTAGATCTGCGGGTAAAGACATCTGGGGCTACAGGATTACATGTTTATGTTCCGCTCAAGGGTACCGACACTTATGAGCAGGTACGAGAGTTTTGTGGTATAGTAGCTCGGGTGGTGGCTCAAAATTTGCCGTCTTTGGTAACAGTGGAACGTAAGATTAGCGAACGTCAAGGGAAGGTTTATATTGATTGGTTACAAAATATCCGAGGTCAAACTATTTGTGCGCCTTACAGCGTACGTCCTCTTTCCGGTCAGCGTCGGAAGCTCTTCCCAAGT
>DUNI01000083.1 GCA_012839445.1 Bacillota bacterium | reverse complement strand
TGATCCCAGGCCGGATTTTCGTTTTAGCGCTGAGCTGTGGACTGTTGTGATTCATCATTTTCTTCAGGCGTATGTTTTTGATGATTCGCTAAAAGCAGAGGACATTATGGAAGGCTTGCGCATTCTTTATGATGGGCGCATAGCTGCTTTTATTGCTGATGTAGACAATTTCCGTAACATAATTGGAGAAGTGAAGAACTTAGACCAAGAGGATCTAACTTATGAGAAGGTTAACAGGATAAAGGAAGATCAGGTTAAAGAGTTTTTACTGGCCAAGAGCAGTTTTGTTAAAACTTGGGTGGAAAAAGCGGCTGAGGTCCGGCCGGTGATTACTCCTTTGGACTATCTGGAATTTATTCCTGGGGTACCTTTGGCCTTGCCTAAGGATCTAAGGGGTATCGGCGGTTTGCCGGTGAAGGTGAACACTGTTTTTCGTCGGCTCGAAGAACGATATCGGCAGGCTTTTAATGATTTTGTTCTGAAGGAACTGAGTTTGGGTACAGAATTGTCGTCGGAGGAAATTGGGTCGGGCTTGGAACAGTTTATGATGGGGCTAGAGCAGATGACGGATGCTCTTTTGCCCGGCGATTTGGCTACGGCTGACGGAGCCAGGCAAGTGGTGGACCGGATTTTTGATTTGGTTCCACATGAGAAGATCCTGGCGGTAAAGGAGGAGGTTTTACGACGGCTACTTACGGAATTTCCGCCTTTGAATTTGCTGATTCGCTTGGGATACTCCAGCACGGGGGAATTGTTGAGCCATGTGGATGTACGCGATGCGTTAGCTCTGGCAGGTATTAGTGAGGAGCGAGAATATACTGATCGGCTGTTGTGGTGGCTAGGTGATAATTTGCGCCCGGATAGCTTGGAAGAAGTGGAAATGAGGCCACTGATATTTACACCGGATACTTTTCCCGGTGTGGGAGAACTAAGGGACATTTCCCATTTTGACCGGCTGGCAGCCAGAATTACTGTGAGCAATCTGCCTAAAGGGCTAGGCGGCTCTTTTCCTAAACTGCGCTATTTCACCCATATTGCCAAGATTTTGGTGCAAGCGGAGCATTACTCTTTTATTTGGCAGGTATATTCCCGGGAGCGCAAGGGTTTTGGCTTGAAGCTGGTTAACTCTGTTATTAAACATCGTGGGCGCGAGGTTTTCTCTGCCACTAATATTTTTCAAAACTGGCATCAGCGCGAGCTTACTGCACGTTTTCGGTTGCTGGGTCAAAGACTGGCTGAAAAGGGAGAACAAGATGCAGCTCGTGCTTTGGAGCTGATGGCAAAGAGCTACGGGCTTAGTTTGACTTTAGGCGATGGTACCTTTGTTCCTTGTTCTGCTTGGACTTGGGCCAGCTACAGTTTTCGTGGGGGCAGCGGTATTCCCACACCGCTCTCGGTTCGGGTAGAACGTGATTGGTTCCACCATGATTTACTGGAAGAAATCTATAAGGAGATGGGATTTAGGCCTCAAGACATCATGCTGGAGGCCATTAAGAGGATTGGCGAAGGACGGGAAGCCAGCAGCCTTTTAGATGCTATTCTTAGGAGTTCTGTTCAGGAAGAAGTGGTTTTGGTTCAGGATGTGGGAGCGTATCCGCCGGCGGAACAAATGAAGCGCCATGAATTTAATCCGTTGTTGGAGCCGATACCAGAGCATTTTTGGGAAAGTCGCTATGTGCTCAATGCTGCTACGGTACGGCTGGATGGCAAAGTATATGTGTTGTACCGGGCTTTCGGCGAAGATGAAATATCACGGGTAGGGCTGGCGATATTTGATGGGGCCAAACTTATAGAGCGTTTGCCAGAGCCGGTTTTTGGTCCTGGCTTGCCGGAAGAGAGTCGTGGAGTTGAAGATCCGAGGGTGGTTGTGATTGAGGATAAGCTGTACATGGTCTACACTGCATACAACGGGGTAATTGCTCAAGTGGCGGCGGCAGCCATCAGTGTGCAGGATCTCTTGGCCCAACGATTTGACCGCTGGGAACGGTTAGGGCTAGCTTTTCCAGGTTTGTGGGATAAGGATGCGATTTTATTTCCGGAGAAGATTGGCGGGCGGTGGGTGATGTATCATCGGGTGGAACCTAGTATTTGGGTGTCTTACGCCAACGAGTTGAAGCTGCCTTGGCCAAAGCAAAACCACAAGATTATTATTGGTCCGCGTTCGGGATTAATGTGGGATTCTTTAAAAATAGGATCGGGCTCTCAACCTATTAAGACCAAGTACGGCTGGCTGCTGATTTATCATGGAGTCAGCAACACTATGGTGTACCGGCTGGGAGTGATCCTGGTGGATATGAAGGATCCGGGACGATTGCTATATCGTTCGCCTAATCCGGTTCTTTCTCCGGAGACTGAATATGAAGTAGGTGCCAAGGGGCGTTCCTGGGTACCCAATGTGGTATTTACCTGTGGGGCAGTACCTGATACAGACAAGGATGTTTTAGATGACGATGACCAGATACTGTGTTATTATGGGGCTTCTGATACTTACCTTTGCTTAGCTTCAGCTACTGTGGGCGAGCTAATTCCAGAGGAAGTTCGGCAGCGGGTGACACGCCGGTTTAGCTAAACGTCAGGGTAAGTAATTTCTCTATTCATAGCCCTTGTCGGACTGGCAGGAATTGTGTTAGATTAAAGACAGGCAAGACCAAGGTGTTCAAAGGGGAGAGGCGAATGGAGAAGGCAGATCTAATAACTCGGTTTCTGGCTGCCCTAATCGACGGCATGGTGGTTGGTATATTAACTTTAGTACCTCTAGTGGGTTTACTGGCTGCTGCTGTTTACATGCTCACAAAAGATGGGATTGTTTACGAACTTACCAAGAATCAGGAATTTAGGGGTCGCAGTATTGGTAAGAGAATTCTAGGTCTGAAAGTTGTGCGGCTTGATAATATGGAGATGGATATATCTACTTCTGCCCGTCGCAATCTTACGTTGGGTCTGGGTAGCCTAATTGCATTGGTGCCTATTATTGGCTGGATTTTAGGAGTGATTATTGGAGCCATTATGAATATAGTGGAGATGCTATTTGTACTTATGGACTCGGAAGGAAGGCGTTTGGGCGATAAATGGGCCGGTACCCAGGTGGTGGTAGCGTCGGTTCAAACGGCAGGGCAAGAAGGTACCATAATAGACGTGTGAGTATCCGAATAAGACACAAAAAAGCCTAGTGGTACAAAATGCCACTAGGCTTTGGTATAGATTGCTTACGAGCGGTCTTTAATTGTAGTTGGTACCAAAGCGTCTGCTCCCAGCCAAAAACTAACTCGTTTGTAGAGAAGGAAAGTTGCTACCGAGGTGAAAACACCTTTCATAAGATTGAAGGGTATGATGGCGGCTTTGACCATGGGCAGGATTTGTTCCACTGGTATGTTCCACAGCGGCAAAAAGACATAGATGTCTGCAATGGTGATGATGGCTGTCATAGCAATAGTGCCAAGTGCCAGCGATATTATTGCTCCCTTAAGGGTCCTGATGCGTTGGTAAATTAGACTGGCGGGCACAACTAAACCTATCCCGGTGACGAAATTGGCTGAGGTACCGATGATGCCGGCTTCTGAGCGCCCAGACAAAAGGAACACGGTACATTTAATTAGCTCTGTTAACACGCCGGCTACCGGACCATAGGCAAACCCGGCGATAAGAGCGGGCACGTCGCCGAAATCAAACTTTAAAAACGGGGGCATAAAGGGTAGAGGGAACTCTAGATACATAAGCAGGAATCCTAATGCGCCTAAGAAAGCCACCTTAATTAGGTATTTGGTATCACGAAGACCGGACATTGAAACATGACCTCCTTGAAAGTAAATTCCCCGGAAGAAGAACCTTCCGGGGAACCACGTTCAAGCTCTGGGGATTAAACCTTCTCCCATCCGGACTGTACCGTCGGCTCTGGATTTTACCAGATCAACCACCTAAATGGCTCGCGGGCTAATCCCGGTTGTACACCGGGCTTCACCGCCGGTCAGGAATTGGAGGCTAAACCTCCGCACCTTGCCCTGAAGGACTTCTTCCGTATTCTTTTCACAATCAATATAACATAATTCAGTAATAAAAACAAGGTAGACAAAGGCTTTTCGTAAGAAATTTGCAGGGATTTGGGATGCTATCACGAATACATTGCATAGATTGGGAACTTCAGGCAATTCCGGTAAAGGGTAGGCGGTGAACGGGAGGGAGCAAAACGGCCATGAGGGTGCACGTAGCGCAGGTGGTAAAGAGCCAGATCGACGTGTGGGCCCGACAAGAAGGGCAAGAAATTGGAGGCATCCTGCTGGGGCGTGTACAAAGAAGCGGCGAGCTAGTTCGTAGTGTACGGGTGGAAGCGGCTCTGTTAGCAGAAGGTGCAGAATCTGTGGGCAGTAGTATTCGTTTTACACCGGAATTGCTGGATGATCTGACGAACCGAGCTAAAGTGGAGCATCCTGCGTTTCAGGTTGTGGGTTGGTTTCATACCCATAATGGTTTGGGGGCGTTTTTCTCCAGTTATGATACGCTTGTGCATAAGGAATATTTTCCTCTGCCATGGCAGATAGCACTGGTTTCTGATCCCGAATTGGGCAATGAAGGTATCTATGTTTGGCAAAACCAGGAACTGGTTCCTTACGAAGGTGAATCGGATGCCGAATGGTATAGTCTGATACCTACAGGTAGTCCTCGTTATCGCTTGGTTAATCCCAGGCGTTTCTTGGCGTCGATAGCGTGTGTTGTTATATTGGTGGCAGCGGTGACGGGGGTTTCCCGATGGCGCAGCAATAGCAATGTCCCTGTGTCTACCGGTCCGGAACAAGAGACTGTGCAACAACCGGATCCGAGCCCAACGCAAACGACAGATCCAGAGACTGCTATTCCTGAGGTAGATCCGGCAAATTCGGGAGATCAGTTGGTGGCAGAAGGGACAAAGTACATCGTGCAACCCAACGATACTATCTGGGAGATTAGCCGCCGGTTTTATGGACAGGGTTCTTATTTCGGAGTGATTCTGGAGCATAATCGGATAGAGGATCCGAGGAAACTAGAGCCGGGACAAGAATTGTGGCTGCCGTCCATAGTAGAAGCCAGCCCTTAATGTTAAAGACTTTCTATACCACGTTTTGGGTATGCAAACGTGGCAGCAACAAAGGTGGTAAATGAAAGGACCACTGCAACAGTGATGAGAGGCTGTTACAGGGGTCTTTTGTTATTTGGTAAATTAAAGAAGCTTGTCAGTTATACTAACGGTGCCTAGGATGAACAGCATCGTTTAACAGTTGCCAACTAGAGAGGACAAAGGCAATGCCACCTACCAGCATACTTAAATAGAATGTGAGAAGGCGCCATAAGAGTAGATATTGCCGGGCTAGGGCTCTGGGCAACACAGGATCGAATATAGTAAGGAGCCACAGCTCGCTTGCGCCGCTGGCCCCCGGGGTGGGTGCAAATATGGGCCCAACGTAAGCAATATTTTGCAAGTAGAGCAAAGCGCGTACCGGTACTTGGGGGACTTTTGAAGCCAGGATTGCCGGTGCGATGGAAAACAGAGAAACGAAATAGGCGGTGGCTGCCAGGGCTGACAACAGGAGCAGGAGCGGGGCAGTGGATAACAATGTACTTAGGGCATGATAGAATAGACGCCTGCTGTGCTCGGCTTTAGCTTGAAGTTTGGGAGGAAGCAAGGCAATCAGTTGGGCCGCTAGCTTGGGCTGGACCAGCAGTATCAGTAACCCGACTAAGGCTGCAAGATAGAGTAACATGCCGGTTAAGATAGCGCTGTGCCAGGGGAAGGAGGTGCCAAGATTATGTAGACCCAGCAAGGCAATAAGCGATAGCATGACTAGGATAATCTGCGATAACCAGCCGCCTACTGTAACCACGGCCCCAGCTTCTATCCAGGTTAAACCGGCTTGCTTCAGTACGTAAATGATTGCCGGGGCCCCGCCAAACAAAAAAGGAGTAACCAGGGTGAGAAAGTTGCCGGCCAAGATGGCTTTTAAGCCAGTGGGAATAGTAATATTACGACCCAAGGCCCGGGTTAAAGTCTTGAGCCGCAGCGAGTCGGCCAGCCAGGCCAATATCAGTAAAGCTGCTGCCGGAGCTATTTGCTTGACGGAAAAAGGAAGCGGAAACAAAGCTCCCGCTTCGGCGGGCAGACGCCGGAAGACATATATAGTTGCTGCGGTGCTAATTGCTAGGGCCAGGGTTGTGCCGAGAACAACTTTGTTTTTGGAATGCAATGGTTTTCCCCCGCGATTTTATAATAGATGTTTTAAGTATTATACTCTAACCTACCCTGCCTTTACCAATCTTTAGGCATGGAAAGATGCCCTAAGTGAATATCGTTTAAGAAAGAAAGGTGAAATTGAGGCAAGGAGGGGCCGGTGTGGGGGGGAGACTAAATATAGGAGTGGTGCAAAGGGCGGTTTTGGCCCAAGCTTGTTGTTTGTTGGTATTGGCTGGTTTACTGGTTCAGGGCGATTTATCAGTACCTGTTACGGCAGAGCGATCGGAGGTTATGATACGGGCACAAGAGCTGTTTCAAGTACGAACAGACCTTTTGCGAGAAGGGAACCTGGATCTATTGGATCCTTATTATGACCAGAATACTATCGGAGGCAGCTGGTCGCTGGAAAGAGAACAAGCCCGCATAAAATATATGGGCAGTTGGTTGCAGGAAAGAAACGTGGATTTAATTAAGGCCGAGGTGATGTTCACAAGGGCGGAAGAAGACATTGGGCCCAACGAGGCCACCTTGTCTATATGCGCTCATACGATATTGACTTATCGTCATAAGGATTATCCTATGGCTTGGGAGAGCACCATGGGATGGCGGACGGTACACTGGCTGGAACTTGCTAAAAAGAACGGCCAATGGGCAGTGACAGCAGAATGGTTCGTGGATCCATTGGAGAATGCGAGTCAACGGCCGATAGTAGCGGAGAACAACGCCAACCTTAAAGCCAGGGGCGAGAAGTTGCAAACATGGAACTTAATGTTGGCAGAAATTGAGCCTTGGCGAAAATCAGCGGCTAACTATGGTGATCGTTATGCCGGCGTAAAGGTTGGTTTTGGGGTTGGTCGCTATAACCAGGGTTACCGGGATTTTACTGGTTTAGGTGGGGATTGTGCTAACTTTGTCTCCCAAGCCTTGGCTGATCAAGACGGCGGCAATCTATCCCAGGACTGGGGCTGGTTTTACGAAAATGGCGAAGGTACCGTGGCCTGGCTTAAGGCGGAGGCGTTGGTACAGCATCTTGTAGGTAGCGGACGAGCATCATGCTTGGCTCGGGGAACGTTGTCCCAGGTGTGTGCTTCTACTCCTGCTTATCCGTCTGGGGCAATTAGAGAGCTTCTTCCCGGTGACATTATTGCCTACGAAGAAAAAGGCGAAATTGCTCACGTATCGCTGGTGGTGGGTTTTGACCCTGCTGGTTATCTACTGGTAAACAGCCATTCTGCCGATCGTTACCGGGTGCCTTGGGATTTGGGTTACAATGCAGATGTTGTTTATTGGTTGCTTCAAGTCCATGGTTAGGTTAGTATGGTGTAGGCGGGTTGACCATAGGCAATAATAAGCTCTGTGATAAGTTTTAGGCAGCAATGGGAGGATTAACCTATGCTTCAGCGAATATAATAAAAGATGTGCTCTTTTTGTGATTGGATCAGTCGGAGGGAGGTGTACCTAATGCGGATTGATTTGTTAGCAAACACAGCATTACCGCTTACTTTAGAAGGAACAGAGCTGCGCTTTGGAGACGATGTAGAGCCGGTAGAGCCAACTGTATGTTTAGCTGGGGAAATGCGCGATGCTTTTTATGCGCCGGCGGTAGTAGACTCCAAGCAGCAGCTTTATTTTATCTATCGCGATCTTTGTCTGAAAAAGGATAAGGAGCTTATAAAGCGTCATGGCTTGCGGTATGATATTACTATTATTCCACCGGCTCTAATTGGGCCCGAGTATGTAAAAACGGCCGGACATTATAACCCAGCAGCACCGGGAACAGATGAAACTTACCCGGAAGTGTATGAGGTGGTTCAGGGGCAGGCACACTTTTTGCTGCAGTATTTGGATCCTGACATGGGCTCAGTGGAAGAAGTGGCCTTGTTTGAAGCTGGACCTGGGGACAAGGTTATTGTTCCGCCTTATCGAGGTGTGGTGATAATTAACCCGGCTAACGAGACATTAGTAACAGCTAATTGGGTGGCGGATGGCTTTTCTTCGTTATACGAACCATACGCTAAGTTAAACGGAGCTATTTACTACGAAGTGCGGGTGCAAGGGGTTTCTACCTTTATCGCTAATCCCCACTATGATTATGTTCCACAATTACAGCGCCGGCTGGCGCGACAATATCGGGATTTGGATTTGGTAAAGGGAGTTCCAATTTACGAGGCTTTTATCAATAATCCCGACATTTTCAGCTATCTTACTGATCCGGAGTCGTGCCCGGATTGAGATAGAAGGTGATAGTTGTTGCAGAAAATTGCGGTACTCACCAGTGGTGGTGACGCTCCCGGCATGAATGCCGCCATCCGAGCAGTGGTGCATCAGGCTACGGTTCGCGAAGTTAAGGTTGTGGGTATTAAGCACGGCTTTGACGGACTCCTAAGAAGTGACTTTGTTAAGATGGATTTAAGTTCAGTGGATGGGATTATTCAGCACGGGGGTACCATCTTAAGGAGTGCCCGCTGCGATCGTTTCCTTACGCCGGAGGGACAGGATCAAGGGGCTGCTAACTTGGAAGAAGCCGGGATTGGCGGCCTTATTGTTATTGGTGGCGAAGGAACGTACCGTGGAGGGGCAGCACTGACTAATCGTGGTATTTCTGTAGTAGGAGTGCCTGGAACCATAGATAATGACATCCCTTGTACAGACGCAACCATTGGGTTTGATACAGCGGTAAATACCGTAGTGGATGCCATGAACAAAATCCGTGATACTGCCACCGCCCATGAACGAGCTTTTGTGGTGGAAGTTATGGGACGGGCTTCAGGACACATTGCACTTATGGCCGGACTGGCCGGAGGCGCGGAATCCATTCTTATTCCCGAAATACCATTTAATTTAAACGATGTCTGTCGCCGTCTCAAATGGAGTGCTGAGCGCGGTAAGGTGCATAGTATAATCTTGGTAGCTGAGGGTGTAGCTTCGGCCTATGCTATTGGAGAAGAGGTCAAAGAACGAACTGGCTTTGACACCAGAGTTACTGTGTTAGGGCATCTCCAGCGGGGAGGTGCACCTTCAGCTTATGACCGAATCTTGGCTAGCCGTTTAGGAGCACAGGCAGTGGAAGTTTTGTTGCAGGGTGAGAGCCAAGCAGGCATGTCATTTGTTGCTGGTGAGATTAAGGCTGTGCCTTTTTCACAGGTGTTTTCTTCTACCAAGGAAATAGACCGCTCGCTCTATAACTTAGCGACAGTACTAGCTATGTGAACTTAACTAGTAACTGGGCAAAAATAGGGCTGGTTATCCAAGAATATTCTTGAGTAACCAGCCCCTTAATTTATTTCGCAGTAAAACGCATCTTAACCGAAGCTTGGTTCTTAGAAAACAAAAAAACTAGAAGCGCGCAATTCTTCAAGAAAACGGCGTGTTTCTTTGAGCATATGCCGGAGAATGAAGCGGGGAACATGATCTGGATAGCGACTAAGCAGTTCCTCCTGAAAGCGGATATATTCTAAGGCTAGGTTTCTGGCCATTAGGGCCAGGCGACGTATTTCAGCAATAATTGTTTCTGTGATCTGTCCCGGAATGGGCAGTGATTCCAGCAGTCGGCGCGCTGATAACTCCAGAGCCCGCCATTGGCGCTCAAAACCGGTCAATGTCTCCCGATCATTGGCAGTGAGTTCAGGCAATGTGGTGCGAAGCAGCTGGCTATGTTCCCGCTGATCACGGCTCCAAAATATTAGTTCGCGCAGGAACGATTCTATGCTTTCAGGGGGAAGGGGTTGGTTTTCAGGAGGCAGGGCCAACTGTAATAAATTTAGTACTTGGCCAAAGTGCTGTGATTCCATGCGCATATGCTTTAGAAGAAGGGCCATATCTGTTTCTGGATATACTGTGATCAGCTCGTTTAACAAAACTACGAACTCGTTGTTGAGTTGCTGTGCTTCCCGGATTAAGGCTGCAGCTTGGGCGCTGATCTGCTCTTGTTGTTCAGGCGACTGGGCCCAGCGCAATTCAATAGTTTCGATGTTGTCCACCAGGGCAGCAAATTTTCGCTGAAAACTAGACAGCTGCCTTGTATAGATTGGCCTAAGACGGGGTAGTACTGATAGGAGGATCCAAGTGTGCTCGCTTTGGATCTGAGCCCAAAACTTAGCATCGGCCAAGAGGGATTGTATTTCTTCTGGGGTGGGCAATTATCTCCCTCCCTTTGCTGATTCACTCACGGCATTTTATGCGAAGAAGTTGTAGGGTGTGCTGAAGGGGCTACTTTAAGCTATAATAGAAAGGTGGTGTTACAAAAGTTTCAGAGGAGGCGAACATGGTGACAGAAAATAATAAAATCCGAGTTGTGATTGGCGATAAAGAAGAGTTGGTCCCTGTGAAAACCACTCTGATGGACCTTAGCCGTCGTTGGCAACCGGAGTATTCCTCAACTATAGTGGCTGCCATGGTGAACGATGAGCTTAGAGAACTCACCTGGCCGCTGACTGAGGATGCTCGGATCAGGTTTTTGGATCTGTCTTCTGACGATGGGCAGCGCATTTACATACGCAGTCTTTCTTTCTTGCTGGTTCGCGCTGCCAAGGATATTATTCCGGAAAATCATATCAGTATCGAACATTCTCTGGGGAATGGTCTTTATGTAGAAACTAGAGGATCACAGCCACTGACGGAAGAAAAGGTTGAAGCAATACAGGAACGCATGTGGCAATTGGCCAAGGCTGATTTACCATTTAAAAAGGATCAAATACCCTTGAGTAAAGCTCAGGAGATCTTTCGTGATCAAGGTCAAATGGACAAAGTAGAGCTGCTCAAGTATCGGAAGAAAGATTATCTAAATGTGTACGAGCTAGATGGACTATATGACTACTTCTTTGGTTATATGGTACCAAGTACAGCCTTCTTGGATAAATTTGCTTTACATTTTTACTTGCCTGGGATGATTCTTCTTTTTCCCAACCGGTATAAACCAGATATATTACCACCGTATGTAGATCAACCTAAATTAGCTACGATTTTCCGGGAGTCGGAACGGTGGGGAGATATCTTGGGAGTGGGAGATGTGGCCTCGTTAAATAATATTTTGGCCTCAGGCGGTAGTTCGGAGCTGATTTGGATTGCTGAAGCTTTGCACGAAAAAAAGATAGCTCAGATCGCCGATACAATCACTGCTAACCGAGATCAAGTGCGGGTGGTTCTTATTGCAGGCCCTTCTTCTTCTGGAAAGACTACCTTTTGTCAGCGACTGTATATTCAACTACGTGTCAACGGACTGCGCCCGGTGACCATTTCCTTAGACGACTACTTCGTTGACCGGGAAGACACTCCGCGGGATGAAACAGGTGAGTATGATTTTGAAGCTTTGGAAGCTTTGGATCTAAAATTATTCAATCATCAACTGGTGCAGCTCATCCAGGGGGCTGAGGTAGAAGTTCCGGTATTTGATTTTAACAAAGGCAAGCGCACCTGGGTCGGACAACGACTTCAGGTTGAGCCTGGGCAGCCCATCATTATTGAAGGTATTCATGGGTTGAATCCGAGACTGATGCCAGCCATTCCAAAAGAAAAGCAATTTCGTGTTTATATAAGTGCTTTAACTCAATTAAACATTGATCGCCATAACCGGATCCCTACTACCGACACTAGGCTACTTAGGCGAATCGTTCGGGACTGTAAGTATCGCTCCGCTGGGGCAGAGGAGACAATTCTTCGTTGGCCTTCGGTTCGCCGGGGCGAAGAACGCAACATCTTTCCTTTTCAAGAAGAAGCCGATATTATGTTTAACTCTGCTCTTGTATATGAATTGGCGGCGATCAAAAATCAAGCCGAGGCAGTGCTAACCGAAATAGCTCCGGGCAGTCCCGCTTATCCACGGGCCAAGATGTTAACCAAATTTCTGGCTTATTTCAAGCCTCTTGATACTCTGGAGGAAATTCCGCGCAACTCTATTTTACGAGAGTTTATTGGTTCCTAAGCATTTCCTTTCCTGGGACTCTTGACTAATAGAAGGAAATTGTGTATCATAGATCTTGGTTGTTAGCACTCACCCGAGATGAGTGCTAACAGGTATGAAAGGAGGTCTAGTACATGTTAAAACCACTCGGCGACAGGGTTGTGGTGAAGACTATCACCGCCGAAGAAAAGACCAAGGGAGGTATTGTCTTACCCGATACGGCCAAAGAGAAGCCTCAAGAGGGCGAAGTAATTGCTGTTGGGGCGGGCCGGGTTCTGGATAATGGTGAGCGGGTAGCTCCTGAGGTTAAGGTAGGGGATCGGGTGATTTACGCCAAGTATGGCGGCACCGAGGTCAAATTTGATGGTGAGGAATATCTCATCCTGAGAGAGAGCGACATCTTAGCTTTGGTGCAGAAATAATAGAAGGAGGGATTTAGTTGGCCGGTAAACAGCTTGTTTACAAAGAAGAAGCACGTCACGCTCTCGAGCGCGGCGTTAGCGCCGTGGCCGATGCGGTCAAAGTTACCCTCGGACCAAAAGGGCGCAGTGTAGTACTTAGCAAGAAATTCGGGTCTCCGACTGTTACTAAAGACGGAGTCACCGTAGCCAAAGAAATCGAAGTAAAAGATCCGTTTGAAAATATGGGTGCCCAACTTTGTCGGGAAGTTGCTTCCAAGACGAACGATGTGGCCGGAGACGGTACCACCACTGCTACAGTGTTGGCCCAGGCTATTATGCGTGAGGGAATCAAAAACGTAGCTGCCGGTGCCAACCCCATCTTCATTAAACGGGGTATTGACAAGGCAGTTTCGGCCCTTACCGAAGAAATCAAGAAAAACGCTATCCCGGTGGAAACAAAAGATAGCGTAACTCATGTGGCTTCTATTTCGGCTAATGATGAGGAAATTGGTGGTTTAGTAGCCGATGCCATGGACAAGGTAGGAAAAGACGGTGTCATTACGGTAGAAGAGTCCAGAAGCCTTACCACCACAGTGGAGATTGTGGAAGGTATGGAGTTCGACCGCGGCTATGTGTCTCCGTACTTTGTCACTAACGCTGAAACCATGGAAGCCGATCTAGAAGAGCCTTATATTCTGCTCTTTGAGAAGAAAATTTCGGCTATTAACGATATGCTTCCGCTGTTGGAGAAGATAGTTCGCACCGGCAGGCCGCTTCTTATCATTGCAGAGGATATCGAGGGTGAAGCCCTGGCAACTCTTGTGGTGAACAGGCTCCGTGGTACATTGCAGTGCGTAGCTGTCAAGGCACCTGGCTTTGGCGATCGTCGCAAGGCCATGATGGAAGATATCGCCATTCTTACCGGTGGCAAGTTTATTTCCGAGGACTTGGGAATCAAGCTGGAGAATGTTGAATTAGAAGATATGGGCCAGGCCAAAAAGGTCAAGATTGGCAAAGAGAAAACCACTATTGTGGAAGGCCTAGGCAAGAAAGAGGATATCGAAGCTCGTGTGAACCAGATTAAGAAGCAGATCGAAGAGACGGAATCAGACTACGATCGCGAAAAGCTACAAGAACGCTTAGCTAAACTAGCTGGCGGTGTAGCTGTGATCAAAGTTGGTGCGGCTACAGAGACCGAGCTTAAAGAGCGGAAAATGCGCGTAGAGGACGCTCTTAATGCTACCCGTGCTGCTGTGGAAGAGGGCATTGTACCCGGTGGTGGGACAGCGTTGCTCGATGCCGTGCATGTTCTAGATAAAGTTGATGTAAAGGGCGACGAGGTTGTTGCCATCAACATCGTGCGCCGTGCAGTGGAAGAACCGGTGCGGCAGATTGCTACCAATGCTGGGCTCGAAGGTTCCATTATTGTAAACAAGGTTAAGGAATTAGATAGCGGCATGGGTTTTGACGCCGTGACGGAAGAATATGTAGATATGATGAAAGCCGGCATTGTCGACCCGGTTAAGGTTACCCGGTCGGCCCTGGAGAATGCCGCTAGCATCGCTTCCTTGCTCTTGACCACCGAGTGCTTGGTGGCTGAGCTCCCTGAGGAAGAAAAGCCAGCACCTGCTATGCCACCTGGGGACATGGGAGGCATGGGCTACTAAACAAGGGAAAAAAGCTAAGAAGGCTGCCAAATAGGCGGCCTTTTTCTTTTACCGTGTGAGTGGTATAATGGGGCCATTGAAAGGATGACGACTATGATTATTGGAGCTCATCTGTCTATTGGAAAGGGATATCCGGCTGCAGCCAGGCAGGCTGCGCGACTGAAGCTGGACGGGTTCCAGTATTTTACTCGCAACCCCCGCGGCGGATCAGTACGGACAGTGCCTGAATCCGAGATAAAGAAGTTTTTGGAAACCATGAAGGAGTTAGAGTTAAAAGCTAATCTGGCTCATCTACCTTATACAGTTAATCTGGGAAGTCAGGAGTCACGCCTGCAGGAATTTGCCACTATGGTGGTACGCGAAGACATGAAGCGGGCCCAGGCTTTGGGAACCTCTTTTGTAGTGTCTCATCCAGGACACTTTGGCAAGGCCGGACTTGAAGCGGGGCTTACACAAGTGGCTGAGACGCTTAAGATAGCCTTGGACGGTGTTGGTACCGATACAATATTTTGCTTAGAAACCATGTCGGGACAAGGACGGGAAATCGGTGGTCAGTTGGAAGATTTAGCCGAAATCATTCGTCTAGTGGGAGATGCAGCCCCAATTGGCGTCTGCCTGGATACGGCACATTTGTTCGCTGCCGGATGGAACATGCGTAACCAAGCGGGTTTAGATGATCTTACGGCTAGCATTGAAGATACCATTGGCTGGGATCGAGTAAAGGTAATGCACTTGAATGATTCCAAAGTGCCTCTGGGAAGTAGGCGTGACCGACATGCCCTCATTGGTCAGGGCGAAATCGGATTAGATGGGATAAGAGCCATAGTAAACCACTCGCAACTGGGACAATTACCTATGTTTTTAGAAACACCGGTAGATAATTACAGTCAGTATGCCAAAGAAGCACAATTAGTGCGGGAACTGGTTCGATAATTGGCTGCTGGATACAAAGTAAATCTCAAAGGATATAAGTGGCAATTTCGGTTACAATAGGTGACAAGAGTGGTTGGAGGTAGTGGCATCATGACAGAGATAACACATTCACTTATACACAGCTGGGCAGACACCAAGGGGATGCTGCCCTTGCTTTTTCTACTTTTTACAGGGTTGGAGTTCTTTCAGCACCATCGCGGTAAGCAGTTAGGCATCTTGTTACGTCGGGCCGGCGCGCTAGGACCGCTATTTGGGGCTGGTTTAGGGATCATTCCCCAATGCGGATTTTCAGTGGTGGCGAGCCTACTGTACCTGCAAGGCTATATTACACCTGGCACCTTATTAGCCGTATTCTTGGCGACATCGGATGAAGCTGTGCCTGTTATGCTGGCTCAACCGGATAGGATGAAGTTTATTGCTCCGCTGCTGATGGTGAAATTAATTTTGGGCATAAGCGGAGGTTATATTACCGACTTAGTATTGTTGCCAAAGTGGAGACAGCGAGATTATGCACCGGCAACAGGGACGCCAAAGGGCCCTACCCCAGGCGAACATGTTCATCCTGAATCAACCACAACGATAATCCGCCATGCAGCCCTGCAGACAGTTCAGATTTATCTCTTTGCCTTCTTGGCCACAGCTGCCCTTAGTTACGGTAGCGAGCAATTAGGCTTCGATCGCATGGCTAAGTTGCTGTTAACCG
>DUNI01000082.1 GCA_012839445.1 Bacillota bacterium | reverse complement strand
TTAACCAATACGACATCGCAACCGTTAAAGCGATACTTTGCACTGCAATGCCGATCTGCATCTTTTTATCCAGCAATGGCTCTTGAGGGGAGCGCGGTGAGCGATCCATGATACCGGGTTCGGCTTTCTCCTCAAGAGTCATTGCTGGATAAAAAGATGCAGATCGGCATTGCGGTGCAAAGTATCGCTTTAACTGTAGCTGTACTGGGAGTTTTCTCCCTGGCTCTTAACCAATACGACATCGCAACCGCTCGTACCATGGCCTTTACAACCTTGGTGTTGGCCGAACTACTGCGCTCGTTCACCAGCCGGTCGGAAGACCTTACCTTACTGCGGTTAGGGTTATGTTCTAATCCTACCTTGCTTCTCGGAACAGGTTTGTCTGCCGGTCTGTTCTTACTCACCCTTTACGTTCCCGCGCTGGAAACAATATTTCACACCACTTTTATCACACCGCAAATGTGGAGTTTAATCTTGCCGGCAGCGTTCTTGCCGGCAGCCGTCGCCGAAATTAAAAAGGCCTTGTTTCCGGCTAAACAGCGACATCATTCTGCTACCGGCAACGAAGCCCGAGCTTAGATATGTTTAATTAGCGTAAAACAGAATTGCAACCTAAAAAAGGGACAGTGCCACGCGGTGCACTTGCCCCTTTTTTTTACACTAAGCCTTTAAGAGTATTTGGTAAAGAGAAATCACATATCCAAAAGAAGTTTAAGGAACTGGAACTCCTCTAAAAAACCAGTGAAACATTGACAAATAATGGACCTACCTTTATTATGAATAGTAGTTCATATGTTTTCGATGCTTTCAGTGAGATGTAACTAACGAATATTTTAGTAAAAAAAGTTAAAAGGAAGTGAAGACTATGGGGATGGAAAACTTTTATAATTCTATGCTCGGTGTGCTTAGCTTTTTTGCTTTGATTTTCCTGTTTCGTCTTGCCATTTCTATAATCTCCTATGTGAGATACAACGTATCTTCGGTAAAAGACCAGATTAAAAGCAAGACGAGGACAGGCACTGCTAATCAAGGACCGGCAACGGAAACAGAAAGCCCTGACTATCCTCAGGAAATGGTTTACGACGAGGTTTGTGCTACCGAGATCCCTAAGCATAACAGTTACATTGTAGCCGTAGATGATGTCTACCATTATTTTTGTAGCTGGGAATGTCGGCAAAAGTTCGTTGACAGCTTAAACCAGAGCAGTTCTAACAAGCAAGTTGAATAATCCTTTACTGTGAATGTTTGATCTCAGTAAAGAACGGTATCCTGAGGAGGTCCATTATGTGCCCAAGGTGATTAAGGATGCACAAGAACAGATTCTTCAATCTGCCACCGAACTTTTCGGACAGCTTGGCTATCGGGCCACAGACATGAAAAAGATCTCCGAAAAGACCGGCATCGCTGTGGGAACCATTTACAATTATTATCCGAATAAGAAAAAGCTATATATCAGCGTATTAGAAAAAAGCTGGAGTGAAACCTTCCATAAACTTGAGCAAATCCGGGAAGAGATTGACAGTCCAAAAGATCTGTTAGAGCAAACCATTAGGATTTTATATTTTGATATGGAACAAAGAGTAGGTTTGGGGAAAATATTTTTTCGCCAAGGCTACGGAGAGATTCTGAGTGACCCCGACATTACTCGTATTAATAGCACCATAGTGTCCAAAGTTGCCGACATCATAAAGTCAGTGCGTAAGGACGAAAATGCCGACGTGAATATCAGGCTGGCCGAGACATTGATAGTGTCTCTATGTGTACTTCTAGCTGCACATCCTCAAGAAAGAGAAGAGAATGTCGCCTTCCTTGATAAAATGGCAACATCTTTTTTAATGAGGGCAGAGTCAGCACCTTAGTCCTAGCAATGTTGGCATACGGAGTGTGTTCTACCTTCTCAAGAAATAAGCACAAAGACTCATTGCAGGGACTTCTTATAATTTGATCAGGCTATAGAAACTATCTACACTTTGCAAGTTTTTGTATTTGCTCCTAGAAGCCAATTTATAAGATGGTCTACACAAACAGATCGTCTTCCGCAGCATTAGATTCTAGAAGATCGATTTCTTGGGCCAAGGTCAACAGGTTTTGGATTACTACAGGATTTAAGGAAACTCCTTTCTCCACCCGTTCCTTGGTCTTAATAAACTCAATTTCACCTGGGAGGAAGAGTTCTTTCACACCTTCAGCAGGTGCTGAGTCCTTGACTGTACGAATATAATCATCCATGGTGGCTTTAAACTCATCTAGTGGCTTGAAGCTACTCACATCAATGGCCATCATAAAATGTCCCACATTCTGGGGCCGGTCCATGTTGCCAAAGAGAGAGCCAATGTTACCGCCTACAGCTGCACCAGCAAGCACTCCGGCAAAGAGATCTACCATCATGGATAAGCCATATCCTTTCGGCCCACCCATGGGGAGCAGCGTTCCTTTGAGTGCTTCCGCCGGGTCCTGGGTAGGACGACCATCAGTATCGATAGCCCACCCTAAGGGAAGCTTCTTCCCCTTCCGAGCAAAGATCTCAATTTTACCGCGTGGCACCAGGCTGGTGGCCATATCGAGAACTATCGGAAATTCCTTGCCGGCCGGTACCGCCATGGCTATAGGGTTAGTCCCCAAAAGCGGTTCTTTTCCACCGAAAGGTGCCATCAGTGGTGAAGTATTGGTGGCCATAATGCCGATCATGTCTTCGTCTAGGGCCATCATGGCATAGTAAGCTCCGATACCGAAGTGGTTGGAGTTCCTAACTCCTACTGCAGCCACACCGTTTTCTTTGGCCTTTTTC
This sequence comes from Bacillota bacterium, assembly GCA_012839445.1. Lineage (GTDB taxonomy): Bacteria > Bacillota > DTU030 > DUMP01 > DUMP01 > DUNI01. The sequence continues at coordinate 3,417 of DUNI01000082.1, read as the reverse complement.
AGACAGAGTCTCATAGCCTTATGGGCCACCACTTGTCCCAAACCGTTGTCGCCGTCTACAATAGCCCCACCGGCCTTCTCGTGTAACACCTTAATGTTCGGGCGTTTGTTGATCAGACCTAATTTCAAACGTTTTGCATAAATCGGCAGACGTGCTACTCCGTGAGAATCAATCCCTCTTAGATCTGCCTGGGCCAAGATATGAGCGGTCACTTTAGCATCCTCTTCTGGGATACCTAAGGCTAAGAAAACCTTGGTAGAAAACTCTTCAAGTTGTGCTCCGAATACATTTTGCATATTTATTATTTCCTCCTCACTTTATGCTGTACTGCTGCAACAAATAATAAAAAGTATCCACCTCCTGCTGTCACTGCGATTATAACGAACAAGTAACTTCCGAGTAACTTCGGCAGAGTTTCCATAATTTCCTTCATTTCTAACGTTATTATGCAAAAGTAACAAAAGTACGATTCGATTCTTAACAGTGAAGAAGGCCCTAAGCTGTTTTGCCTAGGGCCTTCTTCTAATAGCCTAGATAGTAAAAACCTGTTTATTTACCTGTTATCTGAGCTGTGGCTTTCCAATAGTGTTGTGGGTTAATTCCGGGTTTCCACCGACCGCAAACCTTGGCAATCACGAACAGCAGCACCGTAGCACCCATCATTACCCAAGTGGTAATATGTGGCCACATGCTTCCCCAACATAGAAGAACCAAACCAGGTTAGCATTATGGACTCTACCATATAGTATTAGGAGCTTGAGGTCGTTTGATCCCAAAATGATCTGTCCGGTGGCAGTATCGCCGCATGTCTACAAGGATTGCAAAGTCTGTACTATTTTGGTAACGGATACCTGCCGTCCCAGACAATTTGACGGTAGCTGACAGGGTCGGTATCTCCTTCAGTGTTGAAGAAAAGAACGGTGGAATTCTCATCGAGTCCTAGTTGCGCTCTTAGCTCTGAGCAATTTTCATTCTGCAGTAGTAATGAAAGAAGCCCGATCCCAACTGCCCCTGACTCACCGGCGATAACCCGGTGGTCGTTTCCTAGGGGATTAGCCAGGATTCTAATGCCTCTTGCCGCTACATAATCGGGACAAACCACATAGCCGTCGGCGAAGTTGCGTAGGATTTCCCAAGCAATGGGGCTTGGTTCCCCACAGGAAAGACCGGCCATGATAGTATCTAAATCCCCCACTACTCGTTGGGGGCTTTTTTTACCGGCCAGCGCTGATTCAAAGATGCAGGCGGCTTTTTCCGGTTCCATTACTATGCTCTTGGGATATCGGTTCCGGTAACAATTTACATAATAGCCTAGAATTGAGCTGGCAAAGGAGCCGACGCCGGCCTGCAAGAAGACATGGGTTGGTGAGGGCAATCTTAAATTTTCCCACTGCTCTTTTGCTTCCAGTGCCATGGTAGTGTAACCTTGCATGATCCAACGGGGGATGTCCTCGTATCCGTCCCAGGCCGTGTCTTGGATAAGATACCAACCGTTCTTTTCAGCGTCTTTCCTGGCCAAGCGCACCGTGTCATCGTAATTAACGTCGGTTACTATAGCTGTAGCTCCGGTTTCACGAATAGCTTCCACACGTTGAAAAGCGGCTCCCTTCGGTAAATAGACCACTGCCTTTTGTCCCAGATGTTGGGCTGCCCAGGCCACCCCGCGGCCGTGGTTACCGTCGGTGGCGGTGACAAAGGTTACTTCACCTAACCGTTGGCGTACTTCGTTCGATTGAAGGTAGTCAAACGTTACCTTACTCTCATCCAAGCCTAACTGTTCGCAAATGAACTTTCCCATAGCATATGAACTGCCTAACACCTTGAAGGCATTAAGGCTGAATCGGGTTGATTCATCCTTTACGTAAATATTGGCTATACCTAGTTCTTTGGCCAAGGCCGAAAGGTTGACCAAGGGGGTAGGCTTATAAGTAGATAAGGACAGGTGAAAATTACGTACGGAAACTGCCGCGCTCTGATCGAGAAACTTTGGGGGCTCTTTTTCCTCGAAACGTGACCGTATGTCTGCAGTTAGGATTGCCTTCAGGCCGGATCTACCTTTGGTAACAATCATCTTTCTTTCCTCCTAGAATTTAATACTGTACGACAAAGGGGGGAAATTTCAACTCATTTCCTCGAAGTAATCCAGGTCAAGCTTTTTTATGCGATAGGTTACTATTTCAGATACCCCAACATCAAAATCGATCATTAACCGGGCTAGAGTTTTGCCATCAATGAGCACAATTTTCTTTTCAATACGCTTGACATAGTTCTCAGCTTCTTGTGAGAAAGATGATGTTGTTATGAGCACCCCTTTTTTTGCTCTTAGTCCTTCTAAACTACCTGCAAAGCCTTGTACAACGGGCCGGCCAACCGTATTTTCCCAACGCTTGGCCTGTATATAAATGACATCCAGACCTAACCGATCCTCCTTGATAATGCCATCAACTCCACCATCTCCGCTGGTTCCGATAGCCTCTCCTGCATCTTCGCGAGAGCCACCATAACCCATAGCCAAGAGCAGATCTACCACTAACCGCTCAAAAAATGCTGGCGAGCATGATTTTATCTTCTCTAACAACTCGTCTGCAAGTGCGTCACTAATTTCTTTGTACAGCATGGCCATACCCTCATCGGGTGATTGCTGCTCTTCTTTTCCCTTATCTGTTCCTTCTGGCTCTTGTTTTCCGCCATATCTAAACTCAACAAATTCGGGGAACTGTTCCAGATAGGATATGGTAATTTTCTCTGGCGGGTTAGTTAACACTTGTTGTCCTCTAGCTGTAATTTGCACCAAACCTCTACCTGTACTCTTAATTAGTCTTGCTTTCAACAAATACGTTCGCGCCCAAGAAATGCGATTCTTGAATTTCAGCTGACCCCTAGAGAGTTGTTCCTTTTTGTCGTTCTCCGTTAGTTGGAATTCATTCGCCAGAACTTCAAACAAATCGGCCATTCTTTTTTCTGTTTTATCTGCTAACTGATTAAGAAAAGGCAACATAAAAGCCTGAAAACCTGGAATGGTCATATATTCATCACCTCTATTTGTCCTCTATGGGTTAGGTAGTTGGACCGCTTTAATACCTATTCGTTAAATATTCTGTTGTCCCTGCTCGAAACTGTAGCTTGATTAACGCGTTCGGTTGTGTGACCTTGTTAACCTAACATGATCTGTTTCTCCATAGTAATGTTTCCTGTCTTGTATATTTGTTGGGAGATGTTAGAATTATTGGTAGGACCAGCCCCGGTAGAAAGGAAAGAGAGGTTGTACTTTGAGATTACTAGATTAAGTGATAGGAACAAGGTTTAATTAAAGGGGAGGCGTAACAGTGGAAAGAAGTAAGTTGGCTCAAATGATTGATCATACATTGCTTAAGGCTACGGCTACCGGTGCTGATATCAAGGAGCTTTGCCAAGAGG